>NZ_AYLO01000112.1 GCF_000496735.2 Methyloglobulus morosus KoM1 | reverse complement strand
TGATACATCGTGTTGATAGCTTAGTGCACCAACAAGAAGACAGTTTTTCCGATGGCCTAAATGTTGGCTTCAAAACAATTTTACCAGTGTTTATAGGGTTTATACTCTATACAATAGCTGTAATCGGCGGATTTATACTGTTAGTGATCCCAGGAATTATCGTTTCGTTATCTATGGTGCTTTCTATCTATTTTATTGTGCTGGATTCCTTGGGTGGTTACGCATCCATAAAGGCAAGCCATAAACTTGTTTGGGGACATTGGTGGAAGACCGCAACAGTGTTCACTATTCCCACTATCATCATTTGTATCCTTTACGGCATATTTGGCGCATTAGCCGCTTATATGGGTACAGACAAAAAATTAGCAATTGACATTACCATTCAAATTATTTCGGCATTTACCACGCCTTTCCTTGTCAGCGTAGGATACGTCCAGTTCCATGACCTAAAGCTACGCAAATCAGGTTCCGACCTTGAAGTCCGTTTGGCAGGATAATATGCGTTGGTTGTTGGTTTTGTCCTTAAGTTGCTTGACAATTAATGCCTTAGCGAATGAAGCCCTTTCCACCGCATGTTTGGATATTGCCAAGAGTCAGGCAAAACAAAATATTGACCTCCCAATAGGTTGCCCAGGCTTATTTAATGCCCTGCAAACCCAAGGTTTGATTGCGGCTATAGAGCCACAATTAATGGAAACTCTAAGCGTGGGGCAACTTGAGTTTTTGACGGTTAATTCCGAAGCAGCACGGACAGGACGGCTAAACCAAACTGGCCTTGACCAATTACTTGCCAGCATTTTGACTAAAGACACGGCTAACCCAGAAAATGAATTATGGCAAGCAGTCCTGAAATGGCTGGACACCCTAAAAACAGGGGATTATGAGTCGGAATATCGGTGGTTTGTTCGTTTTATGGAAAAAGTTTTACCCTCTGAACAAACGGTGCGGTATTTTTTCTATTGCTCAATGGCGCTATTGGCTGTTATTTCGGTATGGTTCTTGGCGACAGAATGCCATCGAGCGGGGTTATTTCATAAAATTTTGAGGAAATCCAATTCAACAAGTCCCGCTCTTCTTGGAAAAGAAAGCAAAAACAACACCATGAATGGAGGGTTAACATTTAGCAACCCTTTGCCGAGGCAGCAAATTGCAGCATTGCTTGAACAGGTGATTTATCGGTTGGTAGAACAAAAAGTCGTTCCGGGGAATCCAACATTGACTTATCGTCAAATGATACCGATTGTCTTTCAACGGGCAGGAGAAGCCAGTGAGATTTTTACCCGTCTTGTAATTCAAGCCGAGCCCATACTATATGGAAATCGCTTGGTTAATGCACAAGGGCTCGATCAATTTTATCTAGATGCCCAAGCTCTATTTGGAAAGTCACCACATGAAAGATAGGTTGGTTACGCTTGCAACAGCCCTGGCGGCCCTAGCAGTGGTTATCTTTTTGTTTTCTCCACACAATAAAGGTAATGAAAACAAAATCTCCTTGCCGACTACTGAAGATGGCGGTAGTGATGGCCTAAAGGGATTATTCACATGGTTACAAAGAGAAAAATTGCCCGTCATAAGTTATCGAAAAAGGTATACCGACCTCACCAAGGATCGATCATTGCCAAAATCTGGTAACGTCCTTTTCATACACGTACCCACGACAAGAGAAATTAGAAAAACCGAATGGGATGCCTTGGCCAGTTGGTTAGACATGGGCAATAGCTTAATTATTTTGGGTGCCGTATACCAACATCCTTTATGGGCAAGCCGTGAAGATTGTTTCTGCGATGTTAAACAGTTTTTGTCGCAATTTAACTGGGTACTGGAAGGTGAATCAGAAAAGGTGGACGAAACGGCAAAACGTAAGCCGAAAGAAACCAAAAATTTTCGGGAATCTATTGAGGCGGCACAAGAGAATGTAAAAGCCCGTCTGCCCCAAGAAAGCAAACTGCCAGCCATGCCAATCACGCCTTTGCTGGACGGTGTAAAAAACATTACCGTACGTACCACGCCGTTCCTGTTAAACAAACGATGGTCATTGGGTAGCGATGACAACTCTAACCTTGCACTCCGTTTGTTCGACTTACCCGATAATAAAGTTGCAGCAGCTTGGTTGATGAATGCTGGTTCAGGACGGATTGTACTGTTTCTGACCCCAGATGCGCTCAGCAATAAACATTTGAATCAATCGGATAACGCCCGCATGGCAGGCAACCTGACCAATCAATTTCTTTCGCCAAAGGGACGGTTATTGTTCGACGATTACCATTTTGGTCTTTCCGAACTATATGACCCGGATAGCTTTTTTAAGGATGCTCGGTTACATAAAACGCTAGCTTGTTTATTTTTATTTTGGTTGTTTTATGTGGTGGGCTACACCACACGTTTAGCCCCGGTGCGAATGCCGATCACCAAATTGTCCGCCAATGACTTTATCGAAGCTATGGCCAGTTTTTTTGCCCGCAGACTCGACAAACCAACCCTGGCTGAGGCAATGGTCAAACAATTGATAATCGATATTTATAAAAAAAGACGATTGCGGGATGAAAACGATGCATGGTTATGGTTAGAAAAACACAGCCAAGTTACCCGTGAACAACTTGTCTTATTAAAAAAAGCACAAACGCGCCAAAATGTTCCATTGCTTCATACATCAAATATCATTTCAGACATCAGGACTTTAACCTTATGACATACAGTGCTGCACAAAACCTAAAAAACCACCTGTACCTGGAAGTTGGTAAAGTTGTCTTTGGCATGGAGGAGACGTTACATGGTTTAGTCATCGCGTGGATTGCTAATGGCCATGTCTTGCTTGAAGGTGTACCCGGTTTGGGCAAAACACTTTTGGCTAAATCTTTTGCACAATTAATGCACGGTAGTTTTGGCAGGGTCCAAGGCACTGCCGATTTAATGCCATCCGATCTCACTGGCTTGCATATATTCAATCCTGAGAAGAACGGCTTCGAATTTGTACCTGGCCCCCTGTTTAACGATGTAGTCTTAGTCGATGAAATCAACCGGACTGGCCCCAAAACCCAATCAGCATTGCTGCAAGCGATGGAAGAGAACCTGATTACCTTGGATAGAAAATCTTATCCATTGGCGGAAAGCTTTTTCCTGATTGCGTCCCAAAACCCGTTTGATTTTGAAGGCGTTTACCCTTTGCTGGAATCCCAACTTGACCGATTTTTGGTTAGGCTGACCCTGTCCTATCCCGATGTGGCCACCGAAATTTCCGTGTTAAGCCAATATGATAAACCTGGCGGCGGGCATGCCACCGCGGTGCAACAATTGCAAGCCTTGCCAGGGTCCATTTTGCAATCGGCTCGTACAGAAGCGGCCGCTGTGCATATTGAAGAGGCATTATACCGCTATACGATCCTCTTGGCTGAAGCCAGCCGTAATCACCCAAGGATTAGTTTAGGTTTATCAACTAGAGGGGCATTATCAATAATGCGGTGCGCACGTGTAGAAGCGGCATTGGCTGGACGTGATTACCTTATACCGGATGACATTAAAAACGTCGCCCCCTTGGTCGTTGGGCATCGTTTATTGTTAACCTCTGAAGCCATGTTGGAGGGCTACACGGCTTTACAGATTTTTCGGGAAATAGAGGCCCAAGTCGCAGTGCCAAGGACTGGGGACTCGTATTAATGTCCCTGTCGCCATTAACTCTCATATTCATTGGTTTAATAGTACTGCTTGCAATTTTCGGTATTTGGATAGGTGCACCAGTTGATGGGCTTTGGCGCGTGCCAACAGCATTCCTCATTATTTTCATAGCATTGGAACGCGTTCGGTTAACTGCAAATTATACAGTACAACGCCAATTACCAACCAACCTAGGCCTGGGTGAAACTATTCTTTGTATTGTAACTGTAAATAACCAGTCCAGCCTAAAACTCACAATTGAAACCCAGGCCGATTATCCCGATAGTTTAGAAACTGATAACGCATTAGAAAGGTGGCTTTTAGGAGGCAATGAAAGCAAAACTCGGAATGTTTTGATAATGCCAACACAACTGGGTGAATCGACCTTGGGCAAATTGTATTTGAAACAGCTTGGCACATATGGCTTGTGCTGGTGGGTTCGTGCTATTGACGATCATGTTAATTTTACTGTCGAACCCGTCAGGCTTGAGAAAAATATCAATTTGCCAGGAGGTCAAAATTCCGGAAACCATAGCCGTAACTTTCTTCACAACACAGGGTTTGATTTGCTTGATTTACGCGACTATCAACTGGGCGATTCATTGCGTAGTATCGATTGGAAAGCCACCGCCCGTCGCGGGAAGCAAGTCATTCGCCGTTTTGAGCGCGAACACCGGTTAGAAATTGTCGTGCTAATCGACTGCGGAATCAGTAGCCGTATACACTGCCAAGGGTTAGATCGTTTACACCACTACATCAATATAAGTTCAAAATTCACTGAGTTTGCAGCCATGCAAGGAGACAAGGTTGCTTGTATCGCTTATGCCCAACAAGCATTAGGGAGAGCGCCAATGTCTGGGGGTATCGGCGCGGTTAAAAAGGTACGCCATCTGTTAAGTCGGTTATCGGCAACAAACGAAACAGCCAATCCCTTAAATGCAGCATTGGAAGTCAAACAATTACTTAAACACCGGGGATTAGTCATCTTTTTAACTGAAATTGAACAACCAGAAGCAGCTTCCCAATTGATACAGGCAGGACAACTGTTAGGAACAAAACATCAAGTACTCATCGCCACTTTGGAAGATCCGGAGACATCAAAGGCACTTGCTAATAAAGCACAGCAATGGCTCGATCCTTATCGGCAATTTGCAGCCTTAGAATACCAGCGAGGCAAGGAAATGACACGGATGCAATTACGGCGTAACGGAGTTGCTATTGCGGTCGGTTCAGCCAAGCACCTTGACCAGCAAGTGATGGCTTATTATCAAAAAAAGCGTGACATAATCGGTAGCGCATGATGATAGCCATTATTGACCGCCTAACGATGGGTAATATTAGCCATCCCTTTCATCAAACCCACTATTGATTTTTATATGAATAATGCCAATCCCAGCCAAGTTTCCACTAAAGAAGACTTTTTACTAGTCCAGTCTTTAGAAGGAATGGATTATCGAATGGAAATCGCGGGCATGGGGGCAAGGTCACATGCTTTTATCATTGATTGGCACATCCGCCTGTTACTGGCCATAACCTGGATATTGGCGGTGGGTTTCGCGTTATATTCAAAAGAAGAAATTCGAACCTTATTCAAGCATGAACACCTAACAACGCCACAGATGGTTTTATTGATACCGGCGGGGATGATTTATTTTTTTTATCATATTGTGCTTGAACTCGTGATGGTTGGGCGTACACCCGGCAAGGGCATGGCCGGTGTGCGTTTGGTGACTTTGCAAGGACGATCCCCTACTATTGGCGCCATTTTATTACGAAATGTATTTAGGCTGGTAGATTCATTGCCGGGTCTTTATTTCATTGGTTTATTGAGCGTTGCTTTGACGCGCAACCAAGTCCGCATTGGCGATTTGGCTTCCGGTTTACTCTTAGTGTACGACAATACGGTCAAGCCCAAAACATTTCGCCAAATAACTAATTTGGCAATCCATTCAAATTTGAACCCCGAAGACCAGGAGTTGCTTCTAGATTTACTGAATCGTTGGCGAGAATTATCAAAAGAAACTCGGAGTCGACTCGCCCAACAATTTCTATGCCGTATAGGAAAGCCTTTTGAAATCCAGGGACCGACAAAAAAAACAGATCAGGCATTAAAAGCCGCCCTAGAAAATTTGCTTAACCACCCTTGATCAAAGCTATGGCAAATATACAACCTGACACTAATGCCGCCTTAAGTCAGTGGCTAATGGCCAAAAAAGCGGGCTGGGAGGACTTAGAGAACAAACTTAAACCCAATAAAGCTGCGCCGATAAGCCCCGTCAATGAAGCGTGCGAAATATTGTCCAGTTATAAGGCCATTATGACCGATTTGTCGTTATCCCGGCGCGTCAATGGCGATACGTTAATCACCCGTTACTTAGAAAATTTGTTTTTAAAGACGCAAGAAGAAATATACCGCCCCAGCAATAACCTATTTTCCCGTATTATCGATTTGTATAACCTGGAAGTTCCCGTCTTGATGGGCCGATTAAAAAACTCGATCATCAGTGCTTTTTTGATTTTTGTCATAAGCATCGCAACAGGATGGTTTTTGATAAATAGTTTTCCAGATTTGATAAGCTTGATTGCCGCACCCAAAATGATAGATCAAGTTCAAAGTGGTCGCTTGTGGACAGACGGCTTGCTCAACGTGACGCCATCTTCAATGTTATCCATAAGCATAACCGCTAATAACATTACGGTCTCGTTATTCGCTTTCGCAATGGGTGCTTTTTATGGTCTGGGTACTCTATATATCATTGGCTTAAACGGCCTTATGTTAGGCGGTATTTTTGCCTTTACAGCCAGTTACAGTTTGGGAGAAAGGCTGTTTTCATTCATTATTGCCCATGGCGTGGTTGAATTGAGCGTTATCATCATATCAGGGGCAATGGGCCTTGAATTGGGTGAGGCATTGGTTCGTCCCGGTAGCCGAAACCGAACCCAGGCATTTCAAAATGCGAATGCTAACGCTGGGAAAATATTGTTTGCGGCTACACCTTTTTTGATTTTTGCGGGTCTAATCGAAGGTTTTATCTCACCCGACCCAAGCTACGGATTAACCGGACGTATTTTAATAGGGGTCTGTAGCGGAATAATTTTTTGGCTAATCATGCTTTTTGGGTTGCCCTGGGTTTCACGAAAATAGACAGACATTCTTAGGTTTTTGAATTAAGTATTTGGAAATTATTCTTCAACTTCCACTTTGGTATTGTTGCCGAACATCTTTTTAGGTGTTTGGGGGAATATCATCATTGATGGTCTTCTTTCAGAAAATTTGAAAGTTTTCCTCTTGGTCTGCATTGGGTCGTATTAGTCAGTTCATTATTGACAAAGAATAAAAAATCGACTGGCTGCTTTGGATAATTCTGGGCGGCTTTTTTATGGGATTTTAGATGGCTCTTCTGTAACTAGCAATTGCTCAACTTTGTTGGTGCTGTGCGCCGCTTCCAGATGTTTGGCAATATGGCGTGCAAGTTTGTCGTCCTCATGTTTTTCGGACCTGCCAAGCCTGATGTTTTCAGGGATAGGCTAATATTCGATGTTTGATAAGTTCATGGCCGTATTCTCATTCAATTCAATCGTTTTAAAATAAAACCCCTGCTGACTGGACTACTCTGAAAATTTGGGTCATCATTGATTTGGATCAACAGCCTTAAAATATCGAATGTTAATCTTGAAATGTCAAATTTTTGGTTGTTCGTGAAGCGGGTTGTTTTTACAAACGCCGCTTTAATCAAGACTATTGAGCCGTCTGGGTTAAGTCTGTCGAAAGATGGGTTGGCCACGGCAGGATTTTTCTGAACGTAGCTGAAGGGTTGGGCCTGAACGAAAGTCAAGTTCACAAGGTCGAATCAATGGGTGCAATTAATCACGGGGGAAATTATGGCGGCTAAACAGATTGTCATCATTCAGGGGCATCCTGATCCCGCAGGTAATCGTTTTTGTCATGCGCTGGCAAATGCTTATTTGAATGGGGCGAAGCCATCGGGGCATAGCATTCAGGTAATTGACATCGCTAAAATCGACTTCCCCGTATTACGCACCCAAGCCGATTTTGTTCAAAGCGAAGGGCCGGCAGCGATTAAGCAAGCACAGCATTCCATCCAGTCATCGCAACACCTCGTCATTATCTACCCATTATGGCTGGGTACCATGCCGGCCTATTTGAAAGCCTTTTTCGAGCAAGTGTTTAGGCCCGGTTTTTCCGCAATAAAAAGCACTGATGAATCCCCCTGGGAAAGATTAATAAGCGAGAAAACGGCACATATTATCGTTACCATGGGAATGCCTGAGATTATCTATCGTTCGTATTTCCTAGGCCATGGCGTAAATAGTCTGGAAGGAAATATCCTAGCATTCTCCGGGATCAATGTTGTTCAGCAAACCTTGATAGGGAGTGTTGACTCGGTTGGTGACACCGAACGGCAACAGTGGCTTGCTAAAATAGAACTTGCGGGACGCGCTGGCCTATAAGGATTGTTTTAATCCATTGCATAGGATTTATTTAGTTATGATTGAGCTGTCCTGATGAGGGATTGTTAGTTACCTGATTTTTCGCCATTTACTCACAGCCAGTCAAATTTAGGGGTGCATTATGGAAAATTTTACGCCTGTTTCGGCATTTTCAGGCGGCCTACTGATAGGGCTCGCCGCTACCCTGCTTTTATTGTGCAATGGACGGATTGCCGGCATCAGCGGCATCATGGGCGGTTTAATCAATGCGACTAGAGCAGAATTGTTTTGGCGTATCGCTTTCCTGGCGGGTATCGTTTTAGGCGCATTTCTATTCAATCAGTTAAGGCCTGATTTTAATCAGCCACGCGAAAATTTCCCCATCTGGCTGCTGGCATGCGGCGGCTTCCTGGTCGGTTTCGGTACGCGCATGGGCAATGGCTGTACGAGTGGACATGCGGTGTGCGGAATTGCCAGGTTCTCCGTGCGTTCGATGGCGGCGACAATAACCTTTATGGTTAGCGGTTTTTTGACGGTTTACCTTATTCGTCATGTACTTCAATGGGTGGCAACATGAAACTGATCGTTATTGCACTAATCAGCGGCATACTGTTTGGTGTGGGTCTCACGCTTTCCCAAATGACCAATCCTAACAAGGTGATAAACTTCCTTGACCTAGCAGGTAATTGGGATCCCAGCTTGATTTTCGTGATGCTCGGTGCGCTTTCTGTGACGTTGGTTTCCTTTAGCAAGATTCTAAAACACCAACGGCCACTGTTCGATAATGAATTTTACCTGTCAAGCAAGACAGCCATTGATAAACCACTGCTCATCGGTGCTGCCATTTTTGGCATAGGGTGGGGGATTAGCGGCTACTGCCCTGGGCCTTCTGTTGCGGGGTTGGGGTTAGGTCATATTGAGGCCGTCGTGATGGTTTTCTCAATCTATATGGGCTTTATTGTCCATCGGTTTGTATCAAAAGGTTAATTCCGCCTTGAAACTTCTATTTTTTATTGTTCGAGTCATTTTGACCAACTGCATAATTTGTTACGGGTCAGAGTCGGTAGCTGGTGAATCAATCGTTTGTCTGCAAACTGATTTTAGGGATGGAATCCCTAAGATTGGAACCGGTTTTTTTATTTCGCCTTCATTAATAGCGACCGCTTCACATCAGGTGACTGACCCTAGTTCAGTCCCAGTCAAAATTACCGCATATCTTGATAGTGGTGCTGCCATAAAGGTAAAGCTCCCTGTCGTAGCCCAAGGTGAAAAGGTGGCGATACTTATTGCCCCTGATGCCATACAAACCAACTATCTCTTATTACAAGACAATATCCCAGATCAAGGGACTAAAGTTTCCGCTGTAGGTTGCCAAAGGGACCTGAAACAGTTGACGCAGGAAGGCAAAGTCACGTTTTCTGGAAGCAATACCAATGACCGGCAGAGTGAATATGCCGATCTGATCGCATTAAATCTCCCCATTAATGTTGGTTTTAGTGGCGGCCCGCTGCTTACGGCAAACGGTAATGTCGTGGGTATTATTTATGGATTCGACGAACGGTCGGAAAATCTCAGTTATGCCATACCGGGGAGCAAATTGTTCAAGATAATGGCAAATGAAAAAGTTGCGGATTATAGCAAAACGCTTTTTCAGCAGGGTGATCGTGCGTTCAAACTTAAACAATACGAAATGGCAAAAGAATATTTTGCTGAAGCGGCACAACATCAGGCTGATTATTTTGAGGCCTACATTTATTTAGGGATGACTTTATTTAAAATGCGACAGTTTGCGGCAGCCAGGGATGCGCTGCTTGAGGCCATAGAGATTGAAATGGATTATCCTTTGGCCTACTACCATTTAGCGGGTGTGTACAGGGAAGGCCTATCGGATCGACTTTCTGCAAGAAATGCATACCGCCGTTATTTGGAGCTTGATCCAAAATCCAGTGATGCCGTCCAAGTTCAAAAATGGCTTGAAGAAATAGAGCGACCATTGCCAAAGTGATATTACTCCTGATGTTGTGAATAATCAGGATTTGTTCCGGGTGTCTTTTTTCGGTAACTCGACGGTGATGGGCAATTCTTTTCCGGGTTGGACTTCCACTTGTGTTTCTTCCTCTCCGTAGCCGTTTTTCTTGAAGACCAGGGTGTATTTCCCTGGGGGAAGGTCGGTTTTTATCGGTGTGATGCCGATAAATGACTTGTCTTTCAGCAATACCAAGGCAGCTTCTGGTGACGATTGGATATTAAGGTAGCCAACTTCAAGTCCTGTTGATTGGTCAGGTTTAGGGTTTCCGCTATTTCCAACGGTTGCACCTGTCTCAATCCCAGCGATTGCGCTGTCACTTGATTTTTTATACCCATGTATCGCCGTAAAAATACTGACCGCCAAGATGGCAACGCCGGTAACACCTAATAACCCAGTTTTGTACCCAGAAAAACTCGTTTTATCCGGTGCTTTCTTACTTTTGTCCTTATAGGGCCAACGCCGGAATAGTTCGGCTGTGTCTTGGGGGCGGTTGGCAGGGTTCGGTTGCAACATAGCGGTGAGTTGTTCCCGAAACTCGGCAGGGACGGCCGTCAAATCAGGAACCTTAAGGCGAGCCTGATAAGCAGTTTCCATCGAATTGCCCATGTTTAAGGGCTTGCCAGTAATAGCGCCCGCCAAAATCAAGCCAAAGCTGTAAATGTCGGAATAGGGGCCGATTTCACCGCCAAACAAACCAAATTGTTCAGGCGCGACATAACTGATTTTACCGGCATAAATGGAACCCAATATGGTGCCAGTTGAGGGGTCGCGGCGTTTGGCAATCCCGAAATCAATCAGCTTTGCCTCTGCGACATTGCCTTCAGGGAGGATAATATTGTCGGGCGCCAAGTCCCGATGGTAAATGCCTTTGGCGTGGACTGCCGCCAAGCCGTCAGCCAGTCGGTTGCGGAATCGCCACACTTCATCAACAGTGAGCGGGCGTTCTTGCAGCAATTGTTTCAGCGACGGCCCTTCTACGTACTCCATCACCAAGCAGAGGCCATGCCTTCCATCCCGCTGAAACCCCTCGTAACTCACGATGGCATCGTGGCGGATGCTACGTAAGGTTTGAGCTTCGCGCTTAAACAATTCGAGTACGTCGATCCCTTCTACTTCAAACCCTGGCTTGATGACCTTGATGACGTGCTTGGTGTTCAATTCCCGATGAAGTGCGAGATAAGTCCATGCCATCCCGCCACTATTGAGAAACTTCTCAATTTCGTAAGTCCCCAGCAACAGCGTCCCTATCGGAATTTGCGATGGTTGATAAATACGGGTTTCTTCGTCAGACATTGGAATCCAAATTTTTTAGATTAACTATCTTTTTGAAACCAATATGTTACCTTAAAAGAAACGAAGGGTACGAAGAAAAATAATGATTCAAAAAATCTCTGAACATGTTCTTTGTGATTAGCCTTACATTCGGCATTTATGGCGAATAAGCGTAACGTATTTGCGTCAGATGACGGACGGTCAATCAATAGAGGTAATACGGCTGCTTTATGGGTTAGTCGCACACAAATTATTGTGGTGAAGTTTCAATCGTCAAATATTGTGCAGTTGTTGGTTCATTTTCAGGCCGGACTGCCGCTTTCAAGTCTGCCAAGTAGGTTTCGGTGAGTTCGTCCTCATTCCGTAGTTGCTTAAATAATGCTGCAGGGCTGGCGATTACGCTGACTATTTCTGTGCCGTAAGGCGGCGAAATCTGCCAGCGTTTAGCTTGCTCGGCTTGGCCGATTGAAAGGGCAGTGTTTGGTTCACTGCCAATCATTTGCTCCAATTTTGTAGGGTACATGTGCAAAACATGGCCATTAAGCTGAAAATAATCCACATAAAGGTAAGCGGTATAATTTGGTGCGCTTACATTCATTTCCAGGTAATCGTCCATAACATAACGGTTATCTTCCGCACCCGACCTTACTTTTAACCCGTAATCATTCTTGTCATTAGCTGAATTGAGCGGAGATAGTAAAGCGACCACATCACAGAATGTGCCATTCCACGCTTTAACGCCATGAGAATCAATTGTTCCTTTCCCAAAAGCCTGTGCCAAGTCATCGTTTAAGCGTTGTATGTCAAGTGCTTGCAAGTAACCTCGCACAACTAGCGTGCCATCGTTGTTGGTTTCTGTAACCAGGGAAGCGCAAGGGTATTTTGCCAAAAGATTGACTAAATTTTCCTTCTTGTTAAGTCGCTGTACGATGTACCAGCCAGAGCCAATGAATGCCATCAGTCCGAGTCCAATCAGGGCAAGCCACTTATTCTTTTGTGGCTTATTGCTGGTATTGGCCAATTCTACTTTTCTCGGGGTTTTCGTATTGACTGTCTTATCAACAGGAATGCCTTCATTAACCGAAGTCAATTGGACTGTGTCTGACGTGCTAGGCATTATCACAGTCGCGTCATCTTCGGCTGTGTTAGATAGCGACTGGGCTTCAGCCATCGCCAAGGCCAGCGCTTCAGAAAACGCTTTTGCAGATTGAAAACGGTCATCTGGGTGTTTTGCCAACGCCTTACTAATGATCCGATCCAAAGCAGGGGAAACCTGTTGGCTTAGTTGAGATGGATTGGTCGGGGTGACATGCAATACCTGTTGGAGCGTCCCCATCATGGTTTCGGCCTCAAAAGGCACTTTTCCGGTCAACAAGTGGTAAAACACTACCCCAGTAGAAAAAATATCGGCACGATGGTCAATACGTTCTCCTAAACATTGTTCAGGCGACATATATTTCGGCGTGCCCATAATCATGCCAGTTTGAGTGATCGACGAACTTTCTATTTTAGCGATGCCAAAATCGGCAACCTGAATTTGCCAGTTTTGCATGACCATGATATTCGCGGGTTTGATATCACGGTGCACAATGCCTTGTCCATGGGCGAAATCCAATGCGGCGAGCAGTTGCTGCATGATGTGGTGCGTGGTAACCAAGTCAAACTTGAATTTTTCGTCCAAAAAATCTTTGAGTTGCCGTCCTTCAATGAATTCCATAATGATAAAGGCAATGTCCTGTTCTTCACCATACTCATAAATAGAAACAATATTGGAATGTTTTAGGCGACGACCCGCCAACACTTCGTTCCTAAAGCGCTTGAGTTGCTCTCCCGAGTCGTCCTGCTCCAATAACTGCTTATGGATAACCTTGATGGCTACGGTTTGGTTGATGACTGGGTCGTAAGCCTTGTAGACCGTACCTACAGCACCCTTACCCAATACTTTTTCGATCTTGTACCTAGAAATATTTTCCAACTGCTGCATGGTGGCTTATTGTGGTGAAGACAGGATTAAAGGCACTGTGTGTATAGTACAAGGCATATCATCCATACCTATTTGCTGTCTGCAATATTACCTAAAATGAAGGGGAGTGGGGCAGTTATAAAATTATAGTGCTATTCGTGGTCTCAAGACTTTACGTCCGCCAACTCAAAAATATCCGATCCCATAAAAAACCAGGTTGCTTCCTGGGAATGTGACGGATCAATTTTTTTGGCTTCTTCAGATACATGTTGTTTGGCATACGCGGACAGTTCCATAACATTGACACGATTGTCCTTATTGCCGAGCAATTCAAGGTCGGCCTTGCCGTTTAATGCGTCCAGTAGGACTGCCGTAAATACGCCATGCCCATCTTTACCGTCCAAGGCTTCTTGGTCGTTGGCTGAACCGGCAAGCACGAAACGGCCTGTGCTTTGCCCTAAAGCACCCGTCCAGGTCGCGTCTTGGTTGCGCCGCATGACCATGTCTGAGCTTGCCAGTTTCCCCGCGTAGCAAGAATCAATTAAAACTGCCACCCGCAAGGTATGGAAATTTGAGATCAATTCAGACAAGGTCGCGTCAGATAAGGCATTGGCTTGAATATCATCATTCACCGTGGTCTTTAATTCATAGGGAATAAAATAATAATGCCCGTTAATGACAGTGCCATGCCCGGCAATATAGATAACCACGACATCGTTGGGTTGAGCCTTTGATGAGATGGTTTTTAGGTTATCTTCAATATTTTTTCGGGTCGCCTGTTCGTCAGCCAATAGCTTTGGTATGACTTCCTTGAAACGGTTGTGTTGATTCTGCAACAGCGAATTGATGCCCTCCGCATCATTCACGGCATTGACAAGCGCATTGATCCCCGTGCTTTGGTATTTGTTGATGCCTATACTTAATACGTATAAGGACGGTTTGCTTTCTGACACTGCATCATAATGGATGACCAAATTTATTTGTTCATTGGATTGTAACGATTTGTTCACATCAAACGCAGACAGCGTAATGGGGTTGTCGCCTGATTCCAAGAAGATTTTTTGCTCATCCCGATAAGGTCCTTTGATGGCGTTGCTTACCCGTAAACCGCGTGTGGCGACAGTTGCACCACTTCGTTTTAACACAATATTGCCTATTCCGCTGCCTTGGTCGGTAAATTCATAGCGCAATTTAATTTCGGGCACTTTTACGTTTATGGTGTTACTTTCGGCTAAATTGACATCATTGCATTGTTTGTCGTCACACCACGCCAAAGACTTAAGCATCGGTGGCAGGTATTTTGAAACCACTGTTTTGGCATCTTCCCTATTAATTTCATCAGTCAATATCGATGCGCTATAGAGTGTTTGGGAGACTAGGTCTGGCCTGTAGAAATTGCGCTGAATTTGATCGGACGAAACAAAAGTCGGCGTTGCGGTGTGTCCCCTGTTTATGTGGTATCCAACAAAACTTGAAGCCATTGTGTGGGATTGCACAACTGGACGTAACCCTCTTCTTACAACATTTTCTTGGCGATGCGGCGCGATTTCTGTTGAATGGTCGAAATAACCATCGGGTGTCCAGGCTACCCAGCGGTTGTCCGCCGTAATAAATAACGCCATTGCTTCACTGGCATCGTTGACATTAAGCCAATGTACAGTGCCATCGCCTAAAGCCGCCACTACATAACGCCCATCCCGTGTGAGGTTTACTGCCAAAGTTGGTGATTGTTGAGGAATATTCCATAGACTCTCACCGTTTTTGAATAGCCCTAGCGAATAGTCCGCGCCAATCACGACCAGCGTTCCGTCATCTGAACTTGCAATTGAACGGGAATATTCGTTATCACCTAAAATGATCGGTTTTCCGTTCAAAGTAGGTTGCATGGAATCACGCCAATTTTTGGCATTCGTAGGTATTATAGGCGAAAACAAACCCTTATCTGGTTCTGGGTTCTCAGCCAACGCACGTTCCAGGAAGCTGAACTTAACGGGTTGCTTGCCGCCTTGCGCCTTACCAATCTCCAATACAGTCCCGTCCTTGGATAATGCGAACTTGCCTTCATAAGCATTGCGGTAATCGGGGATAAGTCTGGGCTGTGCCACGATACCCTGGTTATCCAGGCTGACTTTGCCTATTAAACCTTCGGCGGTAGCGTAGGCCAATTCGTTATTGTTGAATGGCAGAAGATCAGTAATAGAATCCTTGGCTACGGCCAGATCTGATTGTTTCCCAGTTTTCAGATTCCAGGAATGGATATATTTATTTCCGGACGGGTCGCCATACGTTCCGGCACCGAAAAGTGTGTCGCCAAACCAAGCCACTGAAGAAAAAGCGCCATGTGTTTTCTCGCGGGAACTAAATTTATTGCTCAGGGTTAAATCCTTTAAAGACACCACCTCTATTTCATTGGCGTCCAGTGTTCCAATGGCAGCCTGTGTCTGGTCAGGCGAGATTGCTATTCGCCATGGTCGCTGTTTATTGGCTAATATGTGTTTCGCAATCAGTTGAAATTTTTGATCGTACACCCGAACACTGCCATCAAAACAGGCAGTAATAAACCTGTTGTCTGCCATATATTCAATTGCAGTAATACTGCCTGAACAATCATTATTCTGAGTTGCCAAAGACTTAGCTGCTTTATCAATGACCGACAGCACACCCGTATTGGTACCAACCGCAAGATATTTGCCATCTTTAGAATAGTTCAGGGCATGAATCGTGCTTGGAATACCAGGTATACTGCCTACGATTTCACCGGTATTGAGATCAATAAAATAGATAGTGGCCGTACCGTCCCAACTCATTCCCGTGCTGCCCCCAACAGCGGCAATATCTTTTGTTGGGGAAGTGGCAATCGCGTAGAGCGCACCTTCACTTTGTGGACCTATCGGTACGCGCAAGACCTTTGAAGGTTCATCAATTGCAGTCCACAAACGCGCGGTTTTATCATCGGAAACGCTGACCAATTGCCCATTTCGGGTCAGCGAAATTTTATTGACTATAGCGGAATGAAACCCCGTTTCTATCTTCAGGATAGGCTCTGATACGGTCGTGTCCGATGGTTTGTCATTTTTTGGGGTAGGCCTTGATCTTGTTATGATGGACGGTTTTGTTGAAACGGAAAAAAACGCTTCGACATTCTTAAGAACCGAGGTTAGCGTATCAGTTGAGGAAGCCCAGATAATCAGGGCTCCCGTCACCAACAGAAAAGTAATTAAAACAATACGGAGCATTGTTTACCCTGGCCTTCCAACCCAGAAACCAAATACGAGCCACCCGTATAAGGGAACAAAAGCAGGCCTAAATCACCTTGCGGTTTCAAGTTAAAGTTATTGTTCAAAGCCGTGTGTTTTGCCGTATTGGTCATACTGTTGTACTGATTGGCTTTCACGATGTTAGTTTCAGTTGGGCCAATGACTGATTTGGATTTATCGGATATTTGGGCTTTGGCGGTTTCTTTGCTTGCGGACGCATTTTGCAGCTGTGTAACTGTAGATTTTGATGATTGCTTGTATTTTTTACCCTTTTTCCCAGATGTAGCGATTTTTGTTTCGGTTTCAGATGCGGCGGAAGATTGGCTTGCCCCTTTCAGGTTGTCGGTATTCGCTTGTTCACTTTGCACAGCCGCCAAATAAGGCGCGACAGACGGGTCTTCTTTAACCAGCTTGCTCTGGAATTCCGTGGACCGTTCTGACATTTTCGCGCCAATCCTTTCGGCAATCACAATATCTTCATTGAAACGCATTTTCAGGTCGCTCAGTTTCTTGAGGGCATCTTGTTCCGTAATTCGCCCCACCTTAAAGTCTGACCGCACTTGATCAGCCGCCTTAAAGCGGCATTGGCTCAAACTGTTAAAGGCATTAGTCGCCAAGTCAATTTGTTTGTTTTCGCGGTCCAGGCTGTCGTAAAGCGTTTTTAATAGCCCCACACCCGCACCAGCGGCAGCGCCGATGGCTGCGCCTTTCCCTATGTCGCCGCCCGAAATGGCGGAGATAATAGCACCAGAAACCGCGCCTGCTGCGGCTCCGCCCAAGATATTGGTGACGCTTTGTTTTGCAAAATAATCCTCAGTTCGCCGAAGGTCGCCACGCGAGTCTGCGCAAATATCGCCCTTATCTTCCGAGTAAGTGCCGCCAAGGGAGGCGCATCCCACTATCAGGAGCGAACACAGGAACGCCGTAACAACAGGTTTCCAATCAAAGTCTAGGGTTAAAAAACGAATACCCCATACAGTTTTCATAAAGTTCCCCTTATGTTTAGTTAAAGATAGTTATTAAATTCAATCCTGAAATTAATTTAATGGTGTGTCAATGCTTTTCTGGGCTGAAAGGTAAGCGGCTAAACGCTATAATTGACCGATAACCACGGGCAGAAAAGCCCCGCACGGATGCAAAAACATCGTTAAAGTGACATCCCCCAAAGCTTTATCTTAGCCTCCTATAAATTGTGTGAGTGCTATCGTGACATTGTCCCGTGCGCCACGCTGCAGGCAAAGATCCAGTAATTGGCCTATGGCCTCTTTAATGGCGGTTGTTTGTAGTATGGCTTCGATTTCCGCATCGGCGAGTTCTTTATTCAGGCCATCGGAACAGAGCAGAAAAATGTCGTTTGGCCTGGTTTCCTGTATTTTAGCTTCCAGGAAGAATTCTTCTTCGCTGCCTACGGCATGGGTTAAGGATTGTGCAAAAGGATGTGCTTTTGCCTCATCGGCGCTAATGCCATTTGCAAGAAGGAAGGATTCATAATTATGGTCATTTGTTATTTGGTTCAGTTTGCCGTTACGAAAAAGGTAAATTCGGCTGTCGCCAGACCATAAAGATACGCAATATTTCCGGTAATTTAGCAAGACCGCAACGGTGCTTCCTATGATTTCATTTTTGCCGCCTTTTTTTGCCAACCGGCAAAGGGCCTGGTTTACGTCTTGCAGTTTGCGATGTATAGCCGAGACGGTGGTCCCGATAGTTTTCTCCGGGGTAAATGTCAACAATGCCTCAACAATGGCGCCGCTTGCATATTCACCGTCCTTATGCCCACCCATGCCGTCTGCAACAAGGCATAATTGTTTTTCGGGTAAATCCAAAAACGCATCTTGGTTTATCTTCCTTATTTTTCCGGTGTGCGTTACCCCATAAGATTCCCAATGGCATTTTGTCATGGCCGAAATCAGGATGGTATGGCATAACGTTTACCTTCCCAGCCCCACTGTTGCCAGTTACCGTCGAACATTGCCGAAATGCCGTCAAATGACGGAAGGCCAGTGCAAATAAGTAGCGACGGTTCGACATGATCTGAGCCCTGCGTCCACCACACACTATAAGCAAGGCAATGGTCTTTAAGCAGTCTGTCCAAGATAGCGGACAATATTTCTGGCAGCGAACTAATAGAACTGAGCGGTTGCCTCAAGGAGGTTGGGAAGGCCAAGTCATTCATTTGATTTGTAAATGGTTCGGACTGATCGGATGGCATGCTGACCGTATTTGGAGTCAATTGGCAGACGCTTTGGTAAAAATTTTCCAAGTTAAAATCATCATTCAAGCAAGAGAGTATCAGCAGTTCAACTTGTTCAAACCAGCTATTGTTGCTTTGTAAAGCCACAAAAGGGTTGACCGCCGAAGGATTGTTCAGGCTTATGGTCATGGGGTAGTACCGTCCGACCTTATCAACGCTGGGCATCATTGTGCCCATCCAGGCCAAGTCTCCACATATTCCAGGCGACAGGACAAAACGGTACAGGGGGCTGGTCAGGTAGTAGTCCAACCAATTGTTTCCCAATTGTTGTCGGCTGGTATGAATGGCTTCCTGTAACCAGACATCCCAAGTGCCAATAAATGTATTGGGCAATCCCCTGCTGACAAAGTCCCCGTGTTTGGGCACTTTCCCGTGATAACCGACTACATTTACAGGTTCGGTAGGCACTTAAAAGCTTCCAAATCCGATAGTTGAAAAGGGTTGATGGCGCTGTCTGCGCGTAATTCAAATTTTGCTTCGCGTCCGTCAATGTTAAAGGTCATGATAAACATTGTTGGATTTGAGGTGCGGCTGATTTGTGCCTCATCAAATACTCGGAATAACGCCCAGGGGCCTTCTTTGGACAGTCCTGAACTGCCAGGAATAGGGGGTAGCATTTCTATACTGACTTGACCGGCATTATTTGGGCCAGGCCATTTCATCGAAACTGGGCGCACGGGCCCGTGGTCGTAAGTGAGTTTCTGGCCGTCGACATCCAGTACGAAAGTGGTTATCTCCGTGCTCATTGAAATAGGTTTGAGCTTGAAACTGACCGCAGGGGATTGTTTGCCCATGCGAAAAAAAATGTTCTTGATGGTGTCCGCGAGTTGAAATTGTGCCAATGCATCGGCAGATATGGCGGGATCAGCGGCACCTCGGGTATTCCAAGTCCAGTTTTTTGTGCCTTTTTCCACTGATGCAGCAAGGTATTTGGTGAAGAAATCATCCATGAGGCCAGCAGGGCCAAAGAACGCAGTAAAATCTTCATAGGTAATTTCCCTAGGACTCTTATACATGGGATAAAGCCCTTGTATGGCCTTATTGCAGAAGGGCAAGACGGTAGAACGCCACATATTGTTATAGTGCTTTTTAACGCCGCCGCTGACCAAGTCACTGCTGTCGGCTGCGATAGTGTCGAGCATATCTTTTAAGGGGAAAGGGTTGCGCTTTCCTTCCAGTTTGACCTTATCGATTATCTCAAGGCTTTGTTTGCGTTGTTCCGTAGCCAGTTCCTCACCGCTGGCGTGTAACAAGGAGTTTAGGTAGACATACAATTCATTCAACACGGCAAGGGACTGATTCAGGGGAGGCTGTCCGCCAGGTTTGCCTTGGACGAGTTCATGCAATTCCTTAAAATGTTCCGTGACCAAGTTGGTGGTGATTTCTGGCGGTGCTGCCGAGTGTGCATCGGGTGTTGAGCTGATAATTTTTTCTAGCATATTTCCGGCGCTGGTAATTTTGCTGCTGGCCTTATCCAGTAAATTGCTGTTCTTTTCGGCAAGGCAAGCAAAGCTGGTTTCCTCGTCAACCGCTTGTAGCAATAGTCGTAACGGAGAGTTTTCACCGGCGACGATATTCAACACTTCCACCATTTGGGTCTGGCTGGAAAACGGTTTAAGCTGGATGTCGGCCAGTAAATCGTCCCATTGTTTTATATAATCATTCAGGTATTGTTTCAGGACGTTTTCGCGCAAGGCTTTTATTTCTGCATCGTTCAGCTTCACGGACTCTGTCGTTCCCAACACCCAGTTGTCGGCGACTTGTTGGTCTATCAATTGCGTATTATTTTTCAGGAAAACATCCTTGTAACCTAGGCAGGTAAAAAACCCTGGAACACCTCGGGTAAGGGGTTCACCGCTTTTATTCGCCAATACTAACGGGGCATCACGTCCGGCTTTTTCGCTGACAGCGAAATCTTTGATTCCGCTATTGGCCAGTTCTAATTTCATCCGCGCATAAACCCGCTTCGCAATTGGGGTATTTTCCAATATTTCTCGGGTTTGGCTGATCAATGTCTGGTTTAAAGGACGAGGCAAAGGTACTGGGCGTGTAGCCAGCAAGGTATTTAAGTGGCTGACTAGGGATTGGCGTTGTTCGTTGGGGACATCAAGGGGCAAATTGTGCGTCCAATCAAGGGTAAGCCATGAGGTGACCGCATCCTTGTTATAGTTCTTTTCATCGTTGAACATCAAATAAACTTTGAGTGTCTCCAAGAGGTAATCGCTGTTATTGCTGTTATTTTGGAGTTGTTGCTCCAGTCGTGAGAGCAAACGTGGCAGAAAGACGTCTTTAAGCAGCTTTTGATAAAGGCTTATAGAAGCGTTCCCCAGTTTATCGCCTTGATACAGGCCAAAGCTAAGTCCCCAAGGTGTGCCTTCTTGCTGGTCGGTATAGCCCCCTGGCAAATTCCTCACTTTATCCAACAATGGCAATAAAGGTAAGGGATCGGTTTCATCCGGATCAAGCCGATTGACATCTTGTTGCAGCCCCTTGACTTGCCCGGCCACTTCCTGGATATAGGCCTTATTGCCCGCATAACTGAATAACCATATTGACGCCATGATTGCGCTAAATACAGCGATAGAAACGAATGCACCACGTTGCAGCCAAGCCCGTTTCTTTTCCAATTTTAAGTTTGTGCCAGCCAAGCCATGTTCAGCAAAAATGACATGGGACAACAAGCGGTTGATGAAAAAGCTTTTGCCCTGATTGCCGGTATTTGGAAGATTTTGGCGGTCTAGTCCAAAGCTATTTGCCAGCGAACCCATAATCCGATCTATGGGTGAACCTTCCTGAGTCGCACTCGTGAAGTAAACCCCACGCAATAAAGTGGCGTGTTCATATCGAGTGGTTTGAAAAATTTCATTTAAAAATGATTGCGCCAGTTCGCCCAACGAGTTGAATTGTTGTGGAAAGGTATAGATAAGGTTACGCCGATTGCCGCCCTGTTCTCGCTGTAATTTATCGATCAATTGATTTTGTAATTGTTTTCCCAAAATATTGAATTCTTCGGTAAACTGTTCGACCGCATTGGCTTGGGTGTCTTCCTCTAGTTTGAAGGTGGTTCCCCAAATCTGTCCACGTTTATCATTATCTAAGTCATCGAAATATTCTATAAAGCCAGCCAGCAAATCGCATTTGGTAAATAACAGGTAGACGGGGAAACGAATATTAAACCGGTCATGTAATTCCTGGATCCGATTACGGATTGAAACAGCATGGGCATGTTGCTCTGCCTTGCTTTGCTCCAGTAATTCGGTAATGCTAATCGCTATAATGACCCCATTTATAGGTCGTCTCCTGCGATATTTTTTCAGCAGGTCAAGAAAACCTAACCAAGCGAGTTGGTCAGCCTTTTCATGGCTGTCCTGCGTTGTATAACGTCCCGCAGTATCCAAAAGCACGGCTTCGTCGGTAAACCACCAGTCACAATTCCGGGTGCCGCCTACCCCACGGATAGCATCCTTTCCGAAGCGGTCGGATAAGGGAAATTTCAGGTCGGAATTCTTCAATAAGGTCGATTTGCCTGAACCTGGCGGGCCAATAATAATGTACCAGGGCAGTTGATAGAGGAATTGCCGTCCAAAATGGCTGCCTAACTGGCTTTTCTTGAGAATATTAAGCGCATCTTCCATGCGTTCTTTGAGGGACTGCAATTCGTCGCGGGAAGTCAGTTCGTCCGCACTCAGTGCCGGTTCATTGCTGACTGACATGGCGCTCAACACTTGGTCATTTCGATTTTTTGCCTTGAGGTACGACCCTATATGTGCCACCAACCAATAAGCGATGACGAGCCCTATCAAGACCCAGCGGTTTGTTTCAGGGGCTAGCGGTTCGTAGTCTGCAAATGCTATGAAAGGCCCTAAAAACCAGATCAACAACGCAATAGCGATAACGCCAAATAACGAGATGAGCCAGCGTTGCTTGAAAAAATTAAGTAGCTTCATCAATGTATGTATCCTAGTTCAGTCGCTAAGAAATTGTTTGAGTGCATGTGCGATACCTGCCTTATTTTAACAAGGTGATTTCAACACGTCGGTTCTTCGCTCGACCTTCTTTGGTCGTATTAGAATCAACAGGTTCTAGGTCGGATTTGCCTTCTATCAGGACTCTTCCGGGGTTGCTAAGGATCTCCTTGAGTACGGCTGAGACAGAAGTTGCCCTAGCTTTTGACAAATGCCAGTTAGAAGGGTAACGGGCGCTACGAATGGGTTGGTTGTCGGAGTGTCCAGTGACCATTACTTGTCCTGGTAATTGGTTCAACGATTCGGCTATCCGTTGTAACAAAGGAAATACTGCGGAATTGACAGTGGTACTGCCGGAGTCAAACAAATTGTCACCCTGGATCGTGACTGTACTGCGTTGTGTTAATTCCATAACTTTCAATTGTTTATTCTCTATTTCAGTGGCTAGAAGCTTGGACAAGGTAAGTTGCGGCTTGGGAATGGGTACGATTTTTACCGGTTCGGGTTCTACAACATCGATAGTCGGAGGCGTGATCGTCAATATTTCCTTGAACACGGGGTCTGAATTATTATTTAGTTGGAATAACAAGACAGTGAAAATGGTTGTCAAAAGACCGGCTGCCACCGCTCCGAAAACCCAAACAGGTACCATCTGCATTAAAGGGTTGCGCCGATCGATTACACCTTGCCAATGCGGCGACAACACGGGGTCGGCAATTCCCCGTTCTTTTTGCAATATCTGATATAGCCAGTCTTTGATGCTGGCTAATTTATTTTTTCCGCCTTCAATGAGCCGGTATTCGCCTTCAAATCCCAGTGCTAAGCAGACGTATATAAGCTCCAGCAAGTTTCTGTTTTTTGCCGGGTTTTGGGATAATGATTTCAATAAATGGAAAGAACGTTCCCCGCCCTTTGTCTCTTTGTGGAAGATACTTAATAAGCTATGGTCTGACCAGCCGCTCTCGTTACCCCAAGGGGTGTTTAAAACCGCTTCGTCCAAGACAGTGCAAAGCACATAACGTGCACTTGAAATAGTTTGCGGGTCTATGCCTTGTGTTTGGGCAGTGATTTGAAACTGTTCGATTTCCTTGATGATCCGGTTTTTCAAGCCCATAGGATCAGATTGTGAATAAGAAGAATTCAGTTTCGTCAGTAAGGCAAGCAGTCCAGATGCGGCTTTCTCCAGGGGATTTAGGCTGCCGAGTTTAGGGGCTGCCCCTGAGGGAACGGACTGCTGGCTGTTAGGATAAACGGCGGAAGGGATATCAGGGCGCTTGCCCCCCGGGTTAGGACGGATTATTGTCCTGTCGTCGGCTTGTGGCGTGAAAAATGGGTCGTCTTTATCATTGT
Source organism: Methyloglobulus morosus KoM1 (assembly GCF_000496735.2). Taxonomy (GTDB): domain Bacteria; phylum Pseudomonadota; class Gammaproteobacteria; order Methylococcales; family Methylomonadaceae; genus Methyloglobulus; species Methyloglobulus morosus. Next base: position 53,873 of record NZ_AYLO01000112.1, on the reverse strand, counting down.
TCATTTGATTAATCCCTAATTGCCCAGAGTTCCAACTCTAAACCTGGGTATTCGCCCGAAAAATGCATACCCAAAGAACCGCTTTTTTCAAGTTCTTGCCAAAGTGTGTGATTTTTGTCTAGGCTAAAATAAGTCATGCCTTTGTGGAAAGGTATTTGTCTAGGCGAAGTGGCGAGCCCGACCAATTGAATGCCAGGTATTTGGGACATGACATAATCACGAAGTTTTTCTCGGGTAGTAATGGTGGCTTGGCGAGGAAATTGGCTACGGATTCGATCGGCTGGCAGTTGGGCGTTTACACCCAAAACAAATTCGGCAGATTGCAGCAACTGCCGGTCATGAATAATTGCCGAGCGGATTTGATTGGGATGTTCTTCCAGGGGTATGGATATGGCCCTGGATTCGGATACCCAGCTTAATGATTCCCTAAGGGCAATGATGATTGGGTCAAAACTACTGAATAAATCTTCATGAATATACTGTGGAAAAGTTTTTGGCCGATGACTCGCCTGCGTTATGGTTGCCAGTTCACCCGCCATCTCCAGCAAGACGCTAAACAGGCGTTCAGGATGAAATTGCTGCATTAAAGAAAAATGGGTGAAAAGCGGTTCATAGCGATTGATTATCTGCAACAGCAAAAAATCGGTAATCTCAGCGACACCGCTCGTCCCCGGCGATCCCAGGCGTTTTGCAAGGGCATCTCCCCGCTGATTTAAAATTCCCTGTATTTCGTCGACATAGCTGCGTAGTTGTGTTGAAGCGCCCACGTGTAAGCAGGATGGGATAAATTGGCTGTCCAACACGACTTGCTTATCAGCTTTACGTTCTATTATCCTTGCGATTGGGATGTTAATGTAAGCATCCTGGTTCTGATGGGATAAACGGAATCTCGTCCAAAGCTCGCCGCTTTGCATAGTCGAACTGTCCTGTTCATATTGCGAATGAATATCCTTTACCTCAATTTCTCTCATCCGGTAGCGGATGAATTCGTCAGTTTTATCGTCCCAAGCCAGTTCTTTACCGAAACTGCCACGGGCAGGTAAGGATAAGTATAAGGTTTCATTTTTTGATTCAGCCGGGATATCCAGTGAAATTGGGGCGGGGTGGTTGTCCGGCATACTGAATGGCGTACCGTCAGGAAAAACACCTTGGCAGGCTGTTATTGAGAACTTTCCTAATGCAAGGAGTTGCTGGTCAATTTCGAGTTTAGTTACCCCCCAACTGTAACAGTGTAATCCAGCACAGCGAGATTCTATCCACGATTGAAAGTAGCGGTCCAACTGTTGGAAATGGGAGGGCCGGAGAAACATACCTTCGGTCCAAATAACTTTATTGTTCGATGACATAGGTGTCCTTCAACGTTCGTTTAGTTTGTTTGCTTTTTCTTAATACTCACGTTCAAGCTCTCCAATACGACGACTAGTTCAGATGTCTTGTTCGCTTCGATGGCTATGGAGTCCCGCCAAACTGACTGGTTGAAATTCCGGAATGAAGCCGTTACCGCCATATATTTGGTGTCTGGAGAGACTGTATGATTCAAGGTTTTAGTATCGCCAGGTTTAAAATGAAATTTTTCGGATGCTACAAGATCAGAACCTAGGGCCCCTTCATGGTCTTCAAATAACTTATAAAAATCGGCTTCTTCAAATTTGCCTATATTTTTAAGTTCATATAACCGCAGCACTATCGGAGAGGGGCGGCCATTAATATCAGGGTTCACTAAACTAGAAACTGAAATGCTGACATTCACTTTAGTTTCCGGTGGTGGTTTAGGTTCTTCTTTCTCGGGGTCTGAGCTGCAGCCACTGAGGAATAAGTGCATCAATAAAATAGCCAGTGTGAATTTGTACATAACAATCGGTAACTTAATGTCCATAAATTAATTTGAATGGTCTTTCTTCAGGTTATTTATGACTTGGTTATAGGTGTCTGCGAAAGCTTGACCAAATAAATGATAAAAATTATCTTTGGTCTCTTGTTCAAGTGTTTCGTAAAGATCTTCAAACTGTTTCCATAATTTTGCCTGCTTATGAATGGGGATGTTGGCGGATATGGGGCTTTGTTTTTGCAGGCGTTCTTCTAGTATTTTTGGGTCAAAGCGTTTCAATATGGCAAACAACGCTGATTTCATACCGGCAATGACCGAGTATTGATGGGTCCGAATATCATCAAACGCTTCATTCATCGCTTTTTCGGGAGTCAAATAAGCCTTGTCTTCGGGTGCTAATAGTTTAGCCAAGGCTTCGTCGGTACTAACAGAAAACTTGATCGGATTGTTCTCTTTAGGCCTAATCAAGGTCACATCCAAATGCATTTCATTTTTAATCCGCGCCCTTCCGTCCAGGACATCCCGAGTTCCTTGAACGGATGCCCTAAGCATAGCGCCAATAGTGTAAAAAGTCTGTGGCGTAATAGCATCAGCAAATTTACTGTGGTCGAGTTTTGCGCCGTTAAGGAAGTTTTGGATTAATTCGTTATGATAATCCGTTGAGGGAGAAATGATTGGCGGTTCTGGAATGGTTACAGGAGGCGGTTGGATGGGTTCATCGATGGGTGGAAATTCCTTGTTAATGACAACGCTTTCATGATTGTCTTTTTTTTCGGTAAACCAGTCTTCTGGAAAAATGTCAGTTGGATTTGAGATGGGCGGTGACCCAACGGGGAACTCGGCTGTTTTTTTTAGGGGGGGCTGAAACGCCTCTTTATAAACAGGGAGGTGATCAAACGCGGTGTTGTCATGTTGGTTTTCCGTGCTTAAATTCGATGGTTCAATATTAAGGCCAGGAATCCCAAACGGGTCTTCGGGCAAGTCTATTTTTCCTTTCCAGGTAGACGGAATCAGTTCATTGCTATTGATCATATCTTGGATGGGATCAGAATCGAACTCGGCAAAGGGATCGACAAAACTTTCAACCTGTTGGGTTGGCAGGGGGTCACTGGGAAAATGTGTGGGGTAACTGTCCTCCGCCAACAACTTCACGTAAAGGCTGTAGTCACCAATAGTGAATTGATCCCCATCTTTAAGCTTTAGCTTATTACCCCTGCCTAACGACCTTGGTGACTGATTGACAAAGACGCCGTTGGCGCTAATATCGGTAATAAAGTAATCGGGTGGCTTATATTCAATTAGGGCATGATGGTTGGATATAAATTTTTTGGGGTCAAACAAAACTAAGGTATTGTCTTCGTGTCGCCCTATCGACGCGCTCTCTTGATTGAGCGTAATTCGAGAGGAACGTTCCAGATTTGCGTTCGACGATATGACGCTTAACAAAAGTTTCATATAAACAAGCATCCACCTTTTTGATTATGGCAATTAGTGACCCTGGAAATAAATCCTTTACAACTCCCTCGTTACCCTATTGATGTTTCAATTTTTTAGTAGCCTTATTTATTCACAAAAAAAAGGGTTTATCTGTGAATTTTTTAACAGCCATTGATGCAATTATTTTGCAAAATCGCTAAAAATTATTTTTTTGAATTCCTTCAAATTCACTATAGCTTATATCCGAAGTCTAAATCAAGCGACGAATGTCAGCCCTTTTTTAGGGCTATAAGACTTAGCCTCCAGTAAAACTTAGGCCGCTCAGGAAAAAAGAACACGTGTGTGAAAAATTCACTTTTAGGGGAGATAGTTTAGTGTTAGCATCATTCTGCGTTCTAGACTGAAAATGAAAAATAACCTAAGAGTTTTGTTTTTATTGATTTCAGGATAAGCCTTAAAAAAATAAGCAAAACCATTGGATGATTAGTGCTTAATATTTATTAGCGGAATATAAGGTGAGAAATGGGTAATTTTAAATTAGATCATTTACTTATTGAGATTAGCCCTGATTCTCCTTGTGGAGAAAATCTGGAGGAGGATTTTGTTTTTGCCCAGTTGGAAAATGAGGCAAAAACTATACCCGAGCGTCAAATGGGCGATGTCATTATTCCAGAAAAGTCACCTAACTGGAGAAAAGTCTGTGAGACAGCCTTAACATTATTGGAACGTAGCCGGGATATACAAGTTGCCATGTATTTGACTTGCGGGCTTATACAAACGGAAGGTTTTACTGGCTTGGACAATGGCTTAACGCTTATAAATGGACTGCTAAATGCCTATTGGGATGATGTGTACCCACAAACGGATTCCGATGATGATTATCCCGTGTTGCGGATGAATACGTTGGCCACTCTGAATGATGACAAAAAAATTATCGAACCCCTCCTAAATCTCCCGCTCACAAAATCGAAACTCGGTGAATTTTCCTGGAATCAAATTGAATCCGCAAAGAGTAAGTTTGAAGCGTTAAGCCATATGTCGCAAGAAAGCTACGCGGAATCTTTGAAAAAGAGCAATGACAAAGATGCCCCCAGGACATTGGAAGAAGCAAAAATAAAGGCGACTACCTATTTGGACACTGTTGAGGCGGCATTTAATGAAACAGGCCTTAATGACCTGAAAGACCGGAGCGCCACAATTAAACATGCGTTCGAACAGGCAAATGCAATTCTGACCATTTCATCCGATAAGGCTGGTGCGAGTAACGCGCCAGATATTTCCCGTTTGATAAATTTATTTAAGGGCATTCAAAAACTATTGGATGAAAAAATTAAACTTAAAGAAGCAATGGCGCTTGATCAGGGTGTTTCCGATTCAGAAAATTTAGATGAACTGGCGTCGTCCGGCGGTTCAACTAAAACGGGAGTTAAGGCGGTTAAAGGTAATGGAATACAGTCACGCGAAGAAGTTATTTTCGCAATTGATGGTATTTGTATATATTTCGAAAAATACGAACCATCCAGCCCTGTTCCTTTTCTTTTGCAACGGGCAAAAAAGCTTCTTTCCATGAATTTTATGGAGATATTAAAGGATCTTACGCCTGACGCTGTCAGTCAGGCGGAGAATATTTGTGGCGTAAAAAAAACTGAATAAATCAAGGTAAAAAATTCTAAAAAATTTTAACGAGTTATTTCCGTAACCTAATTGAGCAGAGGTAAAAAAATGGCACAAGCGAGCAGTCAAAAATTTATAGCCCGTAACCGCGCCCCCAGAGTGCAAATTGAGTATGACGTTGAACTTTATGGGGCCGAGAAAAAAATTCAGTTACCCTTTGTGATGGGGGTGATGGCGGATTTATCGGGAAAGCCGGCAGATCCATTGGCACCGGTTGCCGACCGAGACTTCTTGGAAATTGATGTTGACAATTTCAATGACCGGTTAAAAGCCATGAAACCCAGGGTGGCTTTCCAGGTACCCAATGTCCTCACTGGAGAAGGCAATTTAAGCATTGATATCACATTTGAAAGTATGGATGATTTTTCTCCCGGTGCAGTTGCAAGTAAGGTTGATGGCCTTAATCAATTACTGAAGTCCCGTACCCAATTATCGAACTTACTGACTTATATGGATGGCAAGGGTGGTGCAGAAGAACTGATTGCGAAGGCTTTAAAAGATTCTGCATTATTGCAGTCGTTGGCGGCGGCCCCTAAACCCGTGGTCGAATCCGTTGAACCCGCCACCGCCGCAGACAAAACCGATGAAACCGGAGAGCCCGGTAAAACAGAGGAGGACAAATAATGGCCGATACCGCAACTCAGGCAGCCAGTTCAGAAGCTGCTACACAAGCAATGGAAGCCGGCGATTCATTCGCTGCCTTACTACAAAAAGAATTTAAACCGAAATCTGAACGAGCCAAGGAAGCCGTAGAAGATGCCGTTAAAACCCTGGCCGAACAGGCGTTAGCGAAAACCAACCTGATTTCTGAAGATGCCGTCAAGTCGATTGAAGCCATCATCGCAGAAATTGACAAACGCTTAAGCGACCAAGTGAACAAGATTATGCACCATCTTGACTTCCAGAAACTGGAAGGTAGTTGGCGCGGCATGCACCACCTTATAAACAATACCGAAACGGACGAAATGCTGAAAATCAAAGTATTCAATGTTTCCAAAAACGATATGTATAAAACGTTGACGAAATTCAAGGGAACTGCGTGGGATCAAAGTCCTATTTTTAAAAAGATTTATGAACATGAATACGGGCAATTTGGCGGTGAACCTTTCGGTTGTTTGGTGGGTGATTACGAGTTCGACCATAGTCCGACCGATGTCGGTTTTCTGGAAGAAATGAAACAGATTTGTGCGGCCGCCCATGTCCCGTTTATTGCAGCCGCAGCGCCATCCCTTTTGAATATGGGCTCCTGGCAGGAGCTGGCTAATCCCCGTGACCTGACCAAGATTTTTCAAACTCCCGATTACGCCTCCTGGCGTTCATTGCGCGAATCGGAAGATTCGCGTTACATCGGGTTGACGATGCCGCGTGTTTTATCTCGGTTGCCTTATGGGTCAAAAACTATTCCGATTGAAGAATTTGCCTTCGAAGAAGATGTCGAACATGCCGACCATCACAAATATACATGGTCTAATTCGGCCTATGCAATGGGGGTAAATATTAATCGGGCATTCAAATTGTATGGCTGGTGTTCACGTATCCGAGGCATAGAATCCGGCGGGTCGGTGGAAGGTTTGCCAACGCACACATTCCCAACCGATGATGGTGGCGTGGATATGAAATGCCCAACCGAAATTGCGATTAGCGACCGGCGCGAGGCAGAACTTGCTAAAAATGGCTTTATGCCGTTGTTGCATAAAAAGAACTCGGATTTTGCCGCTTTTATTGGAGCGCAATCCCTTCAAAAACCTTTCGAATACGACGACCCTGATGCGACAGCCAATGCCAATCTTTCCGCACGACTGCCTTATCTATTTGCCGTTTGCCGTTTTGCGCATTATTTGAAATGTATCGTTCGAGACAAAATCGGCTCTTTCAAAGAACGCGATGATATGGAGAAATGGCTAAACAAATGGATTAGTAACTATGTCGAGTCAAATCCGGCTACTGCTTCCGAAGAGGACAAGGCGAGAAAACCATTGGCAGCGGCAGAAGTCGTGGTTGAAGAAGTTAAAGGGAACCCTGGGTATTACACATCGAAATTCTTTTTACGGCCGCATTATCAGCTTGAAGGATTGACCGTGTCATTACGCTTGGTTTCAAAGCTACCTTCACAAAAGGGAGCGTGAGGGTATTGCTAATTGGAGGCTTCAAAAGTGCGTTAAAGATTGTGTGGAAGTTAACTTCAGGTATTTCAGTAGGTTAGTTCAATTGATCGACAGGGTTTTGATTGGTGGAAACTTAACTATACTTCCGTCCTTTGTTATATCTTTTCTGGAGATTCGGAGTATTAGGGATACCTAAGATGAGCTTACCCACGAAGCAGTTAGGCTGTGTTTATGTTTTAATTCAACAATATAGGGGTAATTAGTAATGGCCACAAATACGTATTTGCAAATAGAGCCCGTCAAAGGTGAATCCACCGATAAAGGGCACGAAGATTGGATCGAAGTTCAAAGTTACAGTCATGGTTTATCGCAACCTTCATCGGGTCCGAGCGGAACTGGCGGCCGTGCATCGGCGCGTGCAGATTTTCAACCCCTAACGATAATGAAGCTAGTCGATAAAGCCAGCCCTGATTTGAATCTTTTTTGCGCAACAGGGAAACATATAGCAAAACTTAAGCTTGAAGCTTGGCAGGATACGGGCGAAAAATTCTGTTTTTGGAAATACGAGATGGAAAACGCCATGATTTCAAACATATCCATTTCGGGCGGTGGGTCAGATAGACCTATGGAATCGGTCAGTTTTGTCTATGATAAAATCAGCTGGACCTATACCCCGGCCAAAGATGACGGTAGTAAGGGTACTGACGTGGGGCCGAAAAGTTTTGATTTGAAAACCAATCAAGGAACCTAAAATAGAGCTTTAGGAAAGACAAGTCCGAGGCAGATTGAGGTGGTTATCTGCCTCATTGGTTAAGCGAATATGACCGGTATCCCAAATGACAGCAGAAGAGTTTGTTAAGCAAGGCGATTTAAATGCCGCCTTACTGCAGCTACAAAACCAAGTGAAGTCACAGCCTGCTAAGGCCGAATTGCGGGTTTTTCTGTTTCAACTTTTATCGGTTTTGGGTCAATGGGATCGCGCATTGACCCAATTGAATGTTGCTGGCGAATTGGATGCGGCTACGCTGGCGATGGTTGCCATGTATCGGCAAGTGATTGCTTGTGAGCGTTTCAGGGAAGAAGTTTTTCTTGGCAATAAGGAACCTGTGGTCTTTGGAAAGCCGGAAGAATGGATCGCCTTGTTACTGCAGGCACTAAAATTGACTGCCCAAGGGCAATTCCATAAATCACAAGAATTGCGTGACTGCGCCTTCGAACAGGCCCCCATCGTTTCCGGAAGCATTGACGGGATAAGGTTCGAGTGGTTTGCCGACAGCGATTCCCGCTTAGGCCCTATCGTAGAAGCCATGGTTGATGGCCGCTATTTATGGGTGCCGTTGCAACGTATTGCCAATATCAGCATTGAAAAACCCGTCGATCTTAGGGATGTCGTATGGTTGCCAGCACATTTCACCTGGGTTAATGGTGGGGAAAGTTACGGGATAATCCCTGCTCGCTATCCATCGTCCTATAACGCTGATGATCCTCTGCTTGCCTTATCCAGGAAAACCGTTTGGGAGGATTGTGGCGATAATCTTTTTTTAGGCCTGGGCCAAAAAATAGTGACCACAGAATCATCGGATTACCCTTTGTTGGATGTGCGTACAATTTGTTTTGACAATATAGCGGAAACAACAGGAACGGCATCGGGGCTGTTAAGTGGCTAAGGCGTTGCCGACAGGGCGATTTTTACCATCACTGCTGGATCGTCTAACGGATGACGACCCAATCAATACTTCTGTCCGTAACCAAAAAGAAAAAATTTCCGGCATCGAGCGGTCATTGGCCCAGTTACTGCGTGGAAAAGCGGAAGGCGAGACTGAAGAGGTCAAGAAGCGGCACTCAGAGTTGCAACAGCAACTGGATGAGTTGCGGGCGCAACTAAAAATTTTAACGGCTTCGGTAAGTTCGGTGCAGGAGATACGGGCATGTGTCAAACGGGATTTAGATTGGTTGCTCAACGCCAGCCAATATTCGCCGCAGGGCGACTTAGATGGTTTTCCAGATGTTGCGAGCTCTGTTTTAAATTTTGGAATACCTGACCTGACCGGAAAAACGGTGACGGGTTTTGATCCGGCTTATATAGAGCGCTTACTGAAACAAGTGATCATTAACTACGAACCGCGGATCATAAAGCGTACTTTGTCGGTGCATGTGATAGCGGACAAGACCATGTTTGACCATAATGCCTTGGCCTTTGATATTGAAGGCGAATTGTGGGCGGAACCGCAACCGCTGCACTTGCATCTACGAACAGAGTTTGAGTTGGAAGACGGTAGCGTCTCAGTCTTCGATTATCGGCCATAGGAAAATCGGGCATGAATCTCCAGATGATCGAGTACTATCAGAAGGAACTGCAATTCATTCGCGAAATGGGTATGGAGTTTTCCAAACAGCATCCAAAAATAGCCGCCGGACTCGACTTAGGCCGTACGGAATGCGCCGATCCCTACGTAGAGCGCCTATTAGAAGGGTTTGCTTTTTTGACCGCACGTATCCAATTAAAAATGGATGCAGAATTCCCCCGGTTTACGCAACATTTGTTAGAAATGGTTTACCCTCACTACTTGGCGCCATTGCCTTCGATGACGATAGTGCGATTCACGCCTGATTTGAAAGGTGGCGTTACTGAAACCGGATTTGTCTTGCCTAAAGATACCCGCTTGCTGAGCGCCACTGAAATTAAAGGCCGTACAAAATGTGAGTTTCGGACAGCACATGAACTCAATTTGTGGCCCTTGCAATTGACCGATGCCGCTTATTTGCCCTTAGGCCCGGCTCTTCGGTATTGCGATTCCAAGACAACGGGCGTTAAGTCGGCGATCAGGCTAAAGCTGGAAACCGTTCTCGATATGCCGATTAACCAGTTGCTGATCGAAAAGCTGCCCATCTACTTGTATGGCATTGGTGCTTTACCTTCACAACTGTATGAATTAATCATTGGGCACTGTGTTTCAGTTGTGGTCCAGCCTGCCGTTCAAGAACCTCCATGGCGTGAGAAAATTAATAACCCCTTACAATCTTTAGGATTCGCGCAGGAAGAGGCTTTGCTTCCTTATTTAGCGCCGTCTTTCAATGGTTACCGATTATTGCAGGAATATTTTGCCTTACCAGAACGATTCTTGTTTTTCGAGTTGTTAAATTTACAACCTGCCCTAAAACGTTGTAACGGGACGGCGGTAGAAATTGTTATTTTGTTGGATATTGGGAAACCGGAACTGGAAGACCTGGTTAACAAAAGTAATTTTGTGCTTTATTGTACCCCAGCGATCAACCTTTTCCCGAAACGGGCAGACCGCGTTCATTTGAATAATCGCAGTACAGAACATCAGGTGATTGTAGACAGGGCCGCACAAAGTGATTTCGAAATCCATACAGTCACTGAAGTGGCCGGTTATGGTTCCGGCGCAACGATGGAACAAGTGTTTCTTCCTTTCTATACCAATCGGCAAGAAACTAATCCAGCCGAAAAAGTTGCGTATTACACCGCCCGTCGAGAACCCAGCCTTACTGGAATTAGTATTGCAGGAAAACTAAAAGCCCCTTACCAAGGCAGTGAAGTTTTGATTTCATTGGTGGACAGCAGTGCAACGCCTTTTCGCAGCGACCTGAAACAACTGGGTGTCAATACATTATGCACCAATCGCGATTTGCCAATGTTGTTGTTACTGGGTAATGGCGAGAGTGATTTTACCTTGGAAATCAGTGCGCCAGTCGATTCGGTGCGTTGTCTTATGAAACCGACCAACCCTGTCCCTTCTCATGCAGAAGGCCAGCATGCGTGGCGTTTACTGAGCCACTTGTCACTGAATTATCTTAGTTTGATTGATCATGATGAAAGCCAGGGTGCAGACGGGATACGCGATTTGTTGAGGCTCTACGCCGACTACGCAGAACCTGTATTCACGAAGCAAGTAGACGGTTTGCTTAATGTTGAAAGTCGGCCAGTGGTCTTACGTGTGCCAGTTTCTGGGCCAATGTGTTTTGGTCGTGGTTTGGAAATAACGATGACCTTTGAAGAATCGGCGTATTCTGGTATTGGGTGCTTTCTTTTGGCTGCCGTCCTGGAAAGGTTTATCAGTAAATATGTTTCAATAAACAGTTATACCCAAGTTGTGGTTAAGACGAGGGAACGTGGAGAGATAATGCGATGGCCGGTACGCACGGGAACCAGGACGCTGATTTAGGCTTGACTGCTAGGTTATCAAAAGAGCCTTATTCATTTGGGTTCTTTGCCGCATTGCGTGAGTTGGAATGCCTTTACAAAACAAAACCCCGTATTGGTTATTCATCACGCCCCGCTGATGACCCGATTCGTTTTGGGCAGGCACCCAGTCTCCAGTTTGCGCCGTCAACGCTCTCATCCTTTAAAAATACGGCAGGCACACAACAATTAAAAGTGTTGTTTTTTGGTGTATTCGGCCCTAATGGGCCTTTGCCGCTACACCTAACCGAATATACCCTCAACCGGATGCGCGACTCGAAGGATTCGACATTGGCAGATTTCGCCGATATGTTCCACCATCGGTTGCTTTGCCTATTTTATCGGGCTTGGGCGGATAAGGAGCCGACAGTTCATTTCGACAGGCCAGAAAAGGATCGTTTTTCCGATTATGTCGGATCATTGCTGGGTATTGGGGTACCCTCTTTACAAAACCGGGACAACATACCCGATTATACAAAATTACATTTCGCTGCCCATTTGGGTTGTCATACTAAACACAGTGAAGGCTTGGTATCTATATTAAGGGATTATTTTAGGGTGCCGGTTAAAATTCAGGAATTTATCGGGGAATGGCTGGCAATACCTAAAAACAGTTACTGTTACCTCGACAAAGACCATACGACAGGCCAACTGGGTGTTTCGGCAGTCCTTGGTGTCAATTCCTGGCAATGCCAACATAAATTCCGCATTGAGATAGGGCCGTTGAATTTACACGATTACGAAGATTTTCTGCCCACGGGGAAAAGGTTAAAAAATGTCCTTTCTTTGGTCAATAACTACATGGGTTTCGAATTGAATTGGGATTTGAATCTTATGCTAAATAAAAAAGAAGTGCCCACGACTCAGCTCGGAAAATATGGCCAGCTTGGCTGGACAAGTTGGCTTCAAGCGAACGAAAGGGTATCCGATGCAAACGATTTGTATCTCGTTAGGGAGAAAATAGCATGACTGCAATCAGCCGGACGGCCCTATTCGGTAAGCTCAATAACCTGGCTTACAAAGGCATCGACAGCGCCACCGTTTTTTGTAAAATGCGAGGCAATCCCTATGTAGAGCTAATCCATTGGTTACATCAAATCTTACAGTTACAAGATTCCGATTTGCATCGAATCATCAAACGGTTCGAGATTAACCCTTCCCACCTTGCCCGAGATTTCATCGAATCCTTAGACCGGCTACCGGCAGGCTCGTCGTCTATTTCCGATCTGTCTTCCCATGTCCAAGAATCGGTAGAACAAGGCTGGTTGTATGCCAGCCTGATGTATAGCAGCAATCAAGTGCGTACGGGTCATTTAATCGTTGGGATTGTAAAAACTCCTGACTTACGCAACGCCTTAAACGCCATATCTGAGCAATTCAAAAGAATTAATGTCGATACTTTGTTAGATGAGTTTTCCGCTATCGTCACAGGCTCACCAGAAGAAGCCATGAAAGCGCAAGACGGTAGCAAGCTCGCAGGCGCAGCGTCCCCAGGCGAATATTCAGGGGCGATGCCATCCGCATCATTGGGTAAACAGGCCGCCTTAAAGCAGTTTTCGGTCGATTTGACTGAACTTGCCCGTAACGGCGAATTGGATCCCATTGTCGGTCGGGACGAAGAAATCAGGCAAGTCGTCGATATTCTGATGCGAAGACGGCAGAACAACCCGATCCTGGTTGGCGAAGCAGGCGTTGGCAAAACCGCCATAGCGGAAGGATTTGCCCTGAGAATTGCGGCAAAAGAAGTGCCGCCTCCGTTATTGGAAGTCAGTATCCGCACCTTGGACTTGGGGTTGTTGCAAGCGGGTGCCAGCATGAAAGGTGAGTTTGAAAATCGTTTAAAACAAGTGATTGAAGAAGTCCAGGCATCCGAAAAACCAATCATATTATTTATCGATGAAGCCCATACCCTGATAGGGGCAGGAGGAGCGGCAGGCACAGGCGATGCGGCCAACTTACTCAAACCCGCCCTGGCAAGAGGGACATTAAGGACCGTTGCCGCCACAACTTGGGCCGAATACAAAAAGCATTTCGAGAAAGATCCGGCGCTAACACGACGCTTTCAGATTGTTAAAGTTGATGAACCTACGGAAGAAAAAGCCTTGTTGATGATGCGTGGTGTCGCATCAGTAATGGAAAAGCATCACAAAATCCTTTTATTGGATGAAGCGTTGGAAGGGTCGGTAAAGCTTTCCCATCGTTATATTCCGGATCGGCAATTGCCGGATAAATCGGTCAGTGTATTGGATACTGCCTGTGCTCGAGTGGCTATCAGCCAAAACGCAGTCCCGGCAGAAGTCGATGATTGCCGCAGACGAATTGAAGCCCTTAATGTCGAATCAGGCATTATCGATAGGGAAACCGCCGTTGGTGTAGTAACAGCAGAGCGCAAAAAAATTGTCCTAGCAAAACTGGCAGAAGAGCAGCAACGTTTAACCGAACTGGAACGGCGTTGGCAGGACGAAAAAACTTTAGTAGGACAAATCCTAGAGTTAAGGGCAAAACTGCGCGGTGTCGTCAATAAAGTGGAAGGCACCCAAAGCGCACTGGAACAGGTTGCAGACAGCATCAGCGCAGATCAAGTGGTGCATAATGTTGAAACTATCGAAACCGAAAACCTGGACGAAAGCAAACGTGCTGAATTACTGGAACAACTTAAAGGGCTACAAAATCAGCTGACTCAGATTCAGGGTGAACGCCCGTTAATTTTTCCGACTGTCGATAGCCAAGCGATTGCTTCGGTGATTGCGGACTGGACAGGTATTCCGGTCGGACGTATGGTCAAAAATGAAATTGAAGCCATACTCAAATTGGGCGAAACCTTAAACCAAAGGGTAATAGGCCAACGCCATGCCCTGGATATGATTGCCCGGCGCGTCCAGACCTCACGGGCAAGTTTGGATAACCCAGGCAAACCCATAGGTGTTTTTATGTTGTGCGGGTCTTCCGGTGTCGGCAAAACCGAAACGGGCCTTGCCTTGGCTGAAGCGCTTTATGGCGGGGAAGAAAATATCATCACCATCAACATGAGCGAATATCAAGAAGCCCATGCCGTCTCCACCCTCAAAGGTTCGCCGCCGGGTTATGTCGGTTATGGTGAAGGCGGCATCCTGACTGAAGCGGTGCGTCGTAGGCCTTACAGTGTGATCCTACTGGATGAAGTGGAAAAAGCGCATCCCGATGTCCACGAAATATTCTTTCAGGTGTTTGATAAAGGATGGATGGAAGATGCGGAAGGGCGTTATATAGACTTCAAAAACACGATTATCCTCCTGACCTCCAACGCAGGCACAGATTTAATCATGAACCTGTGCAAAGACCCTGAATTGATGCCAGAACCTGAAGGTATCGCTAAAGCCTTACGTGAGCCATTGCTTAAAATTTTTCCTGCGGCATTACTAGGGCGACTAGTGACAATACCTTATTACCCGTTAAGCGATGAGATGTTAAAGGCCATCATCAAACTGCAATTAGGGCGTATCGAAAAAAGGATCAACGCCAATCATGGCATACCCTTCTCGTATGATGAGGGAGTGATTCAACTCATTGGCAATCGATGTTCCGAACTTGAAAGCGGCGCCAGAGTGGTGGATGCAATTTTAACCAATACCCTATTGCCCAAGATTAGCCAGGAATTTTTGACAAAAATGATGTCTGGAGAAACAATTTCAAAAATAAATGTTTCAGTGCAAGATGAAGAATTTATTTATCAATTTGAATAGTAAGGCCACAGGTGTTTTAATTCTAACTGCTGTTATATGATTGTGGAATGCACAGTCCTTAGTAATGACAAGATCAGGCTAACTTTATGGCGGTAACACAGAAAAATCGTGAAATAGCAATTAGTACTCCACTTGGGGAAGATGCGCTATTTGTTCGCGATATGACCATGTCCGAAGAATTGGGTCGTCTGTTTGTCATCGATTTAGAATTGCTGAGTACTGAAAATATCAAATTTGAAGAACTGTTAGGCCAGAAAGTGACTATTCGGCTCAATATGGCTGGAGAAAAAAAACGTTTCTTTAACGGTCATGTCAGTAGCATTGCCCAAGCCGTCGATGAAGGGCGTTACACGCGATACTTTGCGACCGTTCATCCCTGGTTATGGTTGTTGACACGCACTTCCGATTGCCGGATCTTTCAAAATAAAACCGTCCCTGAAATCATTAAAGAAGTGTTCAAAGATTTTGGTGATGCGGTATTTGAGGACAATACCAGTGCAACTTACCGAAAATGGGATTATTGCGTCCAATACCGCGAAACCGACTTTAATTTTATAAGCCGTTTGATGGAACAGGAAGGGATTTATTACTACTATAAGCACGAAGATGGAAAGCATACGCTGCTATTAGTTGATGACCCACATATCCATAAAAGCATACCTGATTATGAAGAGATCAATTATTACCCGCCGGATAAAACCGCGTTGCGGAACGAAGATTGTATAAACGGTTGGCACCTCAAAAAACAACTGCAACCCTGTGCGTATGCGCTGAATGAATACGACTTTATCAAACCAGGTGCCGACCTAAAGGCCGATTCGAAAGTTTCAAAAGAACATATAGAAGCGGAACATGAAATATACGATTACCCAGGCACATACGTAGAAGGCGGTGATGGTCGCACTTATGCCCGAACCCGTATCCAGGAATTACATGCCAAATACGAACAAGCACAGGGGCAAAGTATCGCCAGGGGTCTCATAACTGGAGGACTTTTCAAACTCGCAGGCTATCCACGGGACGATCAAAACCGTGAGTATTTGGTGGTTTCCGTCAACCATAGGATTCGTTGCGATAGCTTCGAAGCCAGTGGCGACAGTGGGACGACTTACTCAAATCATTTTACCGCCATCGAAAGCAAGACACAGTTTCGGACAGCACGTATTACACCTAAACCCATCGTCCAAGGCCCACAAACTGCTGTCGTCGTCGGCCCATCGGGTGAAGAAATCTATACGGATGAACATGGCAGGGTTAAGCTGCAATTTTTCTGGGATCGTTACGGCAAAAAGAATGAAAACTCATCTTGCTGGGTTCGGGTCTCCCAGCTTTGGGCGGGAAAAACCTGGGGCGGCATACACATCCCTCGTATGGGGCAAGAAGTCATCGTCGAGTTCCTTGAAGGCGACCCAGACCGACCTATTGTTACCGGAGCCGTTTACAACGGCGACCAAACCCCGCCTTATGCCTTACCCGCCAATAAAACCCAAAGCGGTATCAAAAGCCGCAGCACCCTAGGCGGCAGTGGGGCAAATTTCAACGAAATCCGGTTTGAGGACAAAAAAGGCTCAGAACAGGTTTACATCCATGCCGAAAAGAATCAGGACAATATTGTCGAAAATGACGAAACTACAGAAGTCGGTCATGACCGCACCGAACATGTCGGGCATGATGAAAAAATTACAATCGACAATAACCGTACCGAAAAAGTGGGGGTCAATGAAACTATAGGCATCGGCAACAATCGCACAGAGACGGTCGGTGTTAATGAAAGCATCACCATCGGATCAAATAGAACCAAATCGGTTGGTGCCAGTGAAACTTGCTCAGTCGCTTTACAACGCACTCACACGGTAGGCATCAATGAGACCATCGGTGTCGGTGCGGCACAGGAAATCGGCATTGGGGCATTCCAGGCTGTTGCTATTGGTGCCTATCAAACCGTCAATGTGGGTGCGTACCAAAGCATTAACGTGGGCGCAAACCAGAGTACGGATGTGGGTGCAAACCAGTCCACCAATGTCGGAGCCAATCAATCGTTGACAGTCGGTGGAAATCAAAGCGAAGCAGTTTCAGGCAATGCCTCCAAGACTGTCACTGGCAATGATTCATTGGGTGTGGACGGCAACCGTAGTGCGGATGTAAAAGGCGATGACACCCTTAAAGTGGGAAAAAACCTAGTGATTGATGCAGGGGATTCGGTGACGATCAAAACGGGAAGCGCCAGCATTACCATGAAGAAAGATGGCACAATACATATTAAAGGTAAGGATATTACAGTAGAAGGCTCAGGCAAAATACACGCGGAAGCTTCGAATAATATCTCGATGAAAGGGCAGAAAATTTTACAAAATTGATAACAAATACGTAGGGTGGGTTAGCCGCGCAGCATGCTGCCATTTTTATTGGCCATTCATGTAGCTGGGTGCGGCGTAACCTACCATTGAAGCTTGAATTGATGGAGAAAGGCAGATGACGACAAAACAACGACAAAAACCTGCGGAGGCCATTGAACAAAAAATCGACGGCGTGGTGATTGGCCTTTTTTTAAGCATCAATGATGACGGTGAACCGCTGGTTGCTTTTCCAGGGAACCCTCTTGAAACCGCCATCCCGGCACGGAGTACGACAAGCTTAACTAAAGGGGATGTCGGCAGGGAAATCGCCCTGTTATTTGAAGGCGGCAATCCGCTCCAGCCATTAATCATTGGCAAAATTCACCATGCGGATTCGGCAAAACTACCGCAAGACACCGAACAAAACTCAGCTGAACTCGACGGCGAACACATTGTGCTGTCGGCAAAACAAACCATCACTCTCAAGTGCGGTAAAGCCAGCATTACCTTAACCAAAGCCGGGAAAATCATCCTACGTGGTGCCTATTTACTTAGCCGTTCGTCGGGTGTAAACCGGATTAAGGGCGGTTCGGTACAGATTAACTAACAACGGGAATAACCAGCTTATGGATCTTATCAATTCCACTGGTATGTTAGCGGGTTACACCATGGGGATGAAACCTGATGGTCGTGAGCTGTTGGTGGTAGCCATCAAGGGAACATTCACCATCCCTAAACCCGACGAAAAACCGCAACTGGCAGAAGAACAAATCCCCTTGATAATGGCGGATACCTTTACCGGAGAACCCGGATTTTCAGCGCCACTCTATGAAGTCGATTACGCACCCATCAGACATCGTTGTGATGTGCTGTTAAACGGCAGCGCCTATGCTCCGCAAGGCCGCCCAACGCGAATGGTGCAGGTAGGAATAAAGTTGGGGACTTTTATCAAGACCTTTAACGTGGTTGGCGATCGTTACTGGAAAGCAGGGCTTACGATTGCACCAAGCCAACCGGAAGAATTTACCGTCATGCCGATCAGTTACGACAATGCCTTCGGCGGTCTGGATAATTTTCATGACGATAAAAATAAGCATAGCGCCTATATGCTTAATCCGGTTGGTAAAGGCTATCATCAATTACTGGACAGCTATCTGGTCGATGGTACGCCCATACCCAATACCGAAGAAATAAACCGACCTATCCAAATTCCGAACGATGATTGCAAACCCATGGCTTTTGGCCCCGTTGGCCGAGGCTGGTCGCAACGTCTGCCCTATGGCGGCACTTACGATCAGGACTGGATAGACAACACCTTCCCTTTTTTACCCGCAGATTTTAACGAAGCGTATTATCAGGCCGCGCCGGAAGACCAGCAAATCCCCTACCCCAAAGGCGGTGAAGAAGTCGTGCTGGTTAACCTGTCGCCCGAAGGCCGTATTGCCTTTAGCTTGCCGACTATTGATGTTCCTGTGGTATTTTTTCGAAAAAAAGGCGAACGTCATGAAACCCAGGCCGTACTTGACACCATTGTATTAGAACCGGATAAAGGGGTATTTTGCCTGACGTGGCGTGCCAGTATTCCGCTGAAGAAAAATATGTTTGAAATACCTCAAGTGCTGGCAGGCAAAATGTCCCGTGGTTGGTGGCGAGCGCGGGAGCTGGGCAAAACTTACTATCCGTCCCTGGCGCATCTGGCTAAGGCGAATAAGACAGAAACAGAAGAGGATGTTTAGTTAAGTGCTTAACCAATCATATCCAGATAAAAAAGCCCTCTCCAAAGGGAGAGGGTTGGGTGAGGGGAATTTAAAACAAAAAAATGCAATGCCATTAACCGACAAAGCCAGGACATTAAGAAAAAACCAAACAGATGTCGAACTATTACTATGGCAACAACTACGCAATCGGCAGTTATGTGGTTATAAATTTCGTAGACAGTTCCCCATTGCCCCATATATTGCTGACTTTGCTTGTCTTGAATTAAAACTGATTATCGAATTGGATGGAGGGCAACATGCCGATCAAATTAGCTATGACAATCAACGCAGATTGTTTCTTGAACAACGAGGATTTAAAGTCATCCGTTTTTGGAATAATGATGTCATTGAGAATACCGCAGGCGTACTAGAGGCCATTCGTTTGTTTATTTTGGATATTATGGAGAGAGCTAAGTGACTCTTAAATTTTCCCCTCACCCAACCCTCTCCCTTTGGAGAGGGCTATTTCTATGTTCAACTAAAACGAGTGAACACTCCTTCGTCCTGTGGAAAAGGTTAATACTGAACTCAGCTAAAATCAGAAATCACTCCTTCTCCCTCGAGGGAGAAGGTCGGGATGAGGGGGATATAAAAAAATCAGCAAAGCAACTCCAACTTCTACCAGATATAGCTAGATAACCTAATGAGTAGCTTCCACCTAGCAATCACCGGAACAGGCATGGTCACAGGAGTCGGCCTAAACGCCCCGGCCTCCTGTGCCGCCATCCGCTGCGCCCTGGATAATTTTCAGGAAACCCGCTTTATGGATAGCGGCGGTGAATGGATCATGGGCTGCGAAGTGCCGCTGGAACAACCCTGGCGCGGCAAGATCAAACTGATCAAAATGGCCGCCGCCGCCATTAACGAATGTCTGGCGAATAATCAGCAGATTGTTCCAAAGGACACACCCTTATTCCTGTGCTTGTCGGAACACGAACGCAAAGGCCGTGTGATTGATGACGACAACCAGTTCTTTCTTGATATGCAAACTGAACTGGGCGTGGAATTTCACGAAAAATCCCGGGTGATTGCCAGAGGCCATGTGGCGGTGGCGGTGGCATTAAAACATGCACGGGAACTGCTTCAGGAACGCAAGGTTAAACAGGTGCTGATAGCTGCCACCGATAGCCTGCTGGTGGCACCGACCTTAGCCCATTATGAAGAGAATGAGCGGCTGTTAACCAGCCAGAATTCCAATGGTTTTATTCCCGGCGAGGCGGGGGCGGCTTTAGTAGTTGAAGCAGTTCACGCCAGGCCGGAACCTCAGTTGATCTGTCGTGGCTTAGGCTTTGGGGTGGAAAAGGCGTATGTGGATTCGGAAGAGCCGTTACGGGCGGATGGCTTGACGGCGGCGATTAAGGAGTCGTTGGGGGATGCGGGGTGTGGGGAAAGCATCCTGCAATTTAAAATAACCGACATATCGGGAGAGCAATATCATTTTAAAGAATCGAGTTTGGCATTTAGCCGTTTAAACCGAAGTAATAACAGGCAAGAGTTTGATATATGGCATCCGGCTGATTGCATCGGCGAAGTGGGTGCTGTAATCGGCGCGGTAATGCTTGCTGTTTTAAAGTCCGCTTGTGAAAAAGACTATAGCAAGGGTGCCCATATACTAGCGCATTTTGGTAATGATGATGGTAAGCGTTCTTCCATGATTTTTGCTTGGCAAACGGTGGGAGGTTAGTAATGGCAAATGAAGTGTATGCCAACGGAATGGAAATCGCCTGTAAAGCAGGTGCCGGTAAAACAATCTGTGCGATGCCGGATGTTGTTTTTACGCCTCCAGAAAATCCTGCAACGCCGCCAGGTGTCCCAGTTCCCTATCCTAATACCGGCTTTGCTTCGGATACCACAGAGGGCAGCAAAACGGTGAAAATATCCGGCGAAGAAATCATGTTGAAAAACAAGTCTTGCTTCAAAAAATCAACGGGCGATGAAGCGGGCGCTGCGGCGAAAAAAGGGGTTATTTCAAGCAAGAATACAGGTAAGGTATATTTTATAAAATGGTCGATGGATGTTAAATTTGAAGGAGAAAATGTCGATAGGCATTTGGACATGACCACTAATAATCATGGTAGCCCGGCTAATGAAGCTGTGCCTTGGCCGTTTACGGACGCTATTGCTATGGCTAAAGATGACCACCCATGTAAAGAGATGGCTGAAGCTATAGTAGCGAATTGTACAGGCGATATGGACTGGAGCAAAAAATGTTGCAATGCCAGAAAATGCTTTTTAATGCCAAAATCGCCCAATAGGTGCTGCAATGGGTCTGATGGTAACCAGATGACTGGACATCACTTGCTGCCATCAAAGGAATTTGTAGCTCACGAGAGTCGTGGGTCAGCTGATCCTGCCACCAACTATGTTTCAAATAAAGCCCCAACTATCTGCCTCGAAGGGCATGACCATAACAAGAAAAAAGAGCACGGTAAGGTGGGCTGTAATTATACTGTAGAAAAAAATAAATGGGTCAAGAATCCACTTAATAAAAACAAAAAATATAGTCTCAAAAACGGATGTGGCGTTGCCGCTCAGTCTGCAATAGGGAAAGTCAAAGTTCCAGCAGGTTCAAAGGGATGTGACAAAGCTTGCTTGGCAAAGCAGTTAGAGGAGGGACATAGTAAAATGGGGTTAACGGTTAAGGCTCATGATTCGCTACCTCAACCAGTAGCACGATCAAAAGGGCGAGCAATTTAGTGAGGTTATTCAATGAATGCTATAACAAATATTTTTATGCCAGACGATTACATTCAAGAAGCAGTTAGTCCAATGTCGGGTGTCTTAATAATGACATGTACTGTTGGGGATAATTATGATGATCCTATTAATCGCATTTTGGAACTTAGAAACGGCTCATGGATGGAATTTGGTCTTGCCGGAGAAGTATTTCTATCCATTGATGCCAAGAAGGATGGAAAAGCATATGTATTGGGAGAGGGTGGTACGGTCTTTAGATTTAATTGGCTGGCGGAAACACAAGAGGAGCTCAAGGCCTCTAGAGTCCTTATTGAAAACAGCATTGTTGAGGAAATAGGACCACTCCGACAGATTCGCGTAGTTGGCGAAGATGTGATATGTGGTGGATCAGTTGGGCAAATGTATCGGCTTAACGGCGACCAATTTAAGGCTTTACCTCAACTTAATATCGGCGGTGTGGAGCCCACTATTGAGGGCATAAGCGGCAATAGCTCTAGTGACTTTATTGTTGTTACCTCGGATGGACTTGGAGCTTGGTTTAATGGTTCTAACTGGCATAATCTTGATCTTCCAACCAATGTAAACTTAACTAGCGTTTGTTTGCTTTATGATGGTCGATATGCGATTGCCGGATATGATGGAACTATTCTATTAGGTAATCGGGAGCACTGGTCAATCATAGAACCTATTAATGAAGAACGGAGCTATTGGGGTATTGCTACTCGTGATGGAGTCGTATATGTCTCTCATTCGGGCGGTATTGATATGCTTCGTGATAATAAACTCACTTCCTTAGATATTCCAAAATCAAACAAGCACGAATTTACTGGGTTGACAAGTGGGATCGATGGTATTTGGTCATGTTCTGGACAGACAATTGGAATTATCACAGCCGATGAATGGCGTACAATTATTTCAAATCCCTTACACGACCGTACGGCGGATGACCCGTAAACCCCGTAAGGTGGATTCGCGCTATGGCCGTACGGCGGGTAAATTGTATGGCCGTATGGCGGGTGAATTGTACGCCTGTACATCGGCTACCCGTACGGCCGTACGTCGGATGAACCCGTAAACCCGTAACGTCCGTACGGTGGATAAATTGTAACGGTCGTACGGCTGGTAAATTGTAGGGTGGATTCGCGTAAGCAATCCACCAACAAACGAAGTTACTGAGGTGGATTATTGCCTAACCGTTCGGGGTTGTTTGGCAGGGCGGTTTACTGGCGCGAAACCGCCCTACGCATGAATTAACATTTGCTTTTTTGGGGCGTTAACCATCGCCAAACTATCGGCGAAATTTTGTCGTGGGTGGATGCTATTTCTTCACCGTTAACTTACTGGAACGACAACGAACATTACTGACCGATCATATCGATTTGCTCCGCGATTCGGTTCGGCGGGTGCGGCGATTATACCCGTTCCACATTGATGCCTGGGTGGTGTTGCCAGATCATCTGCATTGCGTGTTGACATTGCCACCGGATACCGATGATTTTCCGGTACGGTGGCGTTTGATAAAACTGTTATTCTCAAAAGGATTACCCCGTACCGAACGACTGTCAGCGACACGCCGCAAACGTTCGGAGCGTGGTATTTGGCAGCGGCGTTACTGGGAACATACGATTACGACAGAGTTGGACTATTCCAAACATATCGACTACGTCCACTTTAATCCTGTGAAGCATGGCTATGTTAACCGAGTGCAAGATTGGCCTTATTCCACATTTCATCATTTTGTAAAGGACGGTATTTTACCGATTGAATGGACTAATAATTCAGAAGTTGAGGGAAAATATTTTGGCGAACTGAATGAGGGATAGCTATGCGATATAGAAAGCACAAAAATGTAAAAAAGCAGCAATTTATTTTTTTACCAAGACTTTTAATAATGTTGTTGATTACATCAGGTTGTAATGCTGGGGTTGTCGAAAAAGGGGTTGAGCCTTCATCATCTATAACTGTTGATAATGTCAATTTGACCGCCAGACAATTCTTTACCGCTTACACCAGCCCCAATGAACCTGAAAGGGACAGGGCAATGCTTTACTTGCTTGGGGTGTTGGATGCAACAGAAAAAAAATCCTGGTGCGATTACAGTACCCTAAAGACCATTACGATTAGGGAAAATATTTTTGAATATTTCAAGAAGTTGCCTTCGGACAGGTTAAAAAACCGCGCTTCTTCAGTTATTGAGGAGTCTCTACATAGTTTATTCCCTTGTGGAGGCAGGAAATGAAGCCGGGTTATTTGATGTTAAAGAGCAATCATTACTCCAGTGAATTCACTAATCCAAGTTATGTCTCATCAGAGAAGCTTTATAATGAAATCGGTTACGACATCAATGATTTGATTAAGCAGAACGCGGGTTATGCAAATACTTGTGCGACGAGAATGAGCCTTGCCTTGATTAAATCGGGAGTAAATTTTGATGGCCGCCTGAAAATAAAAGACGGTACCTATAAAAATAGGTTTGTAGAGCCCGGTGCAAAATTATTGGCAGATCAGCTTATCAAACCTACCGTGTTCGGTCGCCCATTGATGTTTAACAGGCCGAGTACCGTTCCAACTGAACTTAAAGACAAAAAAGGCGTTGTCTTTTTTTGGAAGATTGATGGTTATGATGGCGGCCATATTGATCTAATCGAATCATCAACCAGCACTTTTTTATGTAATTCGCACTGTTATTTTGCCTGCAAAGAAGTCTGGTTTTGGGCGTTATCTTGAATTAGCGCCATGCGGTGATTCTAGTCTAGTGTAAGTCGAGGATTTTTATGTCAGATAATTCCAATGCGCTGTGCGATCCCAGCTCGCCCAGTTATCCTAAATGGACGCCTTTTGATATATTGATTTGGAAAATTTGGCCAGATCGGTTGGGTGGCGGAAAAGAGTATTTGTTTGCTTACAAGGATAGCTGGGTGGCTTACAATCGGTTACGGATTATCTCAGCCGCCAACCAGGTTGGCATTCCTGCAGACTTGTTGGCCGGGACGGCTTGGGAAGAGGTAGGAGGCGACCCTGATTTTGTTGATATGCCAGCCTATCTAAACCGTGAGTTTGACTGGAGTGGTCCGGAATGGGTAGATCGACACCTCACAATAACTTCAAGACCCGAGTTGACTTCATTTGGGTCGATCAGTATGCAATTGCGCAATGCTGCACGTGAAATGAATATGGATACAGGGGCTATGGAATTCAAACGTCGCCTAAATCTAGCGCAATGCCTGGAAACTGATGCTTTCAATATTGAAGTTGTCGCCAAACATCTGCGGGGCTTAATTGCGCATGATTACCCCAATACCGATCCTTTGAAGTTGAGTGACGAGCAGTTTGCCGTTGTCGGCTCACGCTATAATCGCGGCACCCAGCGTGGCTTGGGTGATTATGAAGCATCATTTCGCGCTGCACCAGGAAGTGCAGGACGCGAATATAGCGAGTATGGCCGGGCCATGCTCAAGCGTAGGCCTCGAGTGCTTAAATTACTAAACTCTTCCACGCCATGAACAGTAAAGTCAGGGCTGTGTTGAATGTCGCATTATATCTTTATGCCGCCCTGTGCGGCCTGCTTATCTATAGCTGGCCGCTAAACAAATATGAATGGATGCTGGACGAACCCGATGCTGCATCCGAAGGCCTTACATTTTGTTCTTTACCGCTTGATAATAATGCCGAATCCGCGCCTGTTTTTTCCTTTATTGCAATATTTGTTTTTGCAGTAGCGGCAGTTGTGCTGGCCCTCAAACGTAAAAGTTTCCATCCAGCACTCATTATTGCCTTGTTGCTTTTGTTATTGTGGATAGCCAAGTTTTTCTTGTTTGTACCCCAATGCTAAGGGTATTTCATATATGATTGTTAAAGTTTTTTTGGTTACCTCTTAACTTAATTATTCTATAACTTAAAATGAATAACGATCCTAATTTAATTTCTGAGTGAATATGATGGGCCAGAAAGCTACCGTGATTCCTCATATCATCGACCAACACGCTGAAGAAGCGGCTTTTCTTTGGTTATTGAGACGTAACGCGATTTATGCCCCACATTACAATTTGAAAGATTTGGCAAAACTGGATAATCGGGTCGAGGCACATATTGATGGTTTACGGATTGCCGGGGATTATGGCTGGGAGGCCTGCTGTAATAACCTTGAATTTAAGGGGTCTGGCGAGGTCTTCGCCGCAGGGTTTCTGGCTTTAGAGGGTAATGATAGTGATCGGATCTACAAGGTCTATCAAGTTGTTGAGGAAACGCCCGAAACCTTGCCGGGGCTTGTCTCTGCTTTGGGTTGGGTAGAGCCACATCATTTGCAGGGAAAGGTCAGCGGTTTACTGGTTTCAGGTAATCCCTTTTGGCGACGGGCGGGTATTTCAGCCTGTGCTATACATCGCGTCGATCCAGGAAAATATCTCGATCAGGCCATCCTGGATAGTGATAGGCAGTTGCAAATCCGCGCCATGAGGGCCGCTGCCGAACTGGGGCGAGTTGACTTAAAACAAAGCTTATTGGACCAGGTCGGCAACCTGGATCCAACGGCAGGATTTTGGGCGGCATGGTCGGCTGTGCTGTTGGGTGCTCGCGGTAATGCCCTGTCTTTATTGCAAGCCAAAATTATTGAGGGCTCGGAATTATCTGTTAAAGCCATGTCTGTGGCGTTTCGTGTGCAGAATCGGACAGTTGTCAAAGAACTGTTGAAAGGCTTGGTGCAACAAGAGGATCGATTAAGGGATGCGATTATAGGGGCCGGTATTTCGGGTGATCCAAGTTACATCCCTTGGTTAATAAAACAAATGGAAGTCCCAAAATTGGCAAAAATTGCCGGCGAATCGTTCACCTATATTACGGGGGTTGATATAGCCTATGAAGATTTGGATGGCGAAATGCCGAAAGATTTTGCCCCCGGCCCAACTGAAAATCCAGAAGATGAAAATGTTGCCATGGACGCAGACGAAGATCTGCCATATCCAGACCCTTCGTTGATTGATCGGTGGTGGAAGCAACGGCAACAGAACTTTACGCCGGAATTTCGTTACTTGTTGGGCAACCCGATTAATGAACAACACTGTCAGTCGATCTTAAGGACTGGCAAGCAACGTCAACGTCAGGCGGCAGCTTTAGAATTATCTTTGATGCAGCCGACAAGACCGCTATTTGAAACACGGGCTATGGGAAAAAGGCAACAACGATGGCTTGGCAACTGAGTATAAGTTTTGAACATTAAGGCGAAGCGTTGATGAAGGAGGCAAAACTGTCATTATTCCAAAGGAAGTTCTCCAGTAGGAGCCAGAAACAGGACGTACGGTGTTGTTTCATTTGTACGTAATTAGTCCAGGACGCGGTTATGCTCAACGGCAGGGCCAGCTAGGGCAGCTTAACGCAAGGTTAGGGAAGCCGTAGGTGAATTGGTGAAACCCATTACGGATTCCGTCGATAAATGGGGCTTATTGAAACCCGGTTAAGTATGGGCATGTGATTAAGACTGTATATTTATTGCCAATTATTTTATCGATATGTGAGTGGGTAATATTACCGTGACTTGTGCGTTGATGTGAAAGATGATAGCCAATGTGTAAATGTAAGGCAGGATCGAATCACAAGGTTACGTTATTTAAGGTATCGCAGGTATTTTCTAGCTTCGAAGCCTTGACTATTTTAATGTTTAAATAGGAAGCGTTGGCTAGCCCTTTGCCAAGCTCAATATGTTCGGTAAGTGATAGCTTCCGTCCTTTGTGAGCCTGGAAGACCATACGGGGATCAACTTGTTCAACGACTCCTTAAAAGAAAGGGGTTATCTATGGCACGTAGCATTTTAAGGTCAGTTGGTGCAGGGGGAGTTAACCGCAAGGATGACTCAACCACGGTTCAGGAATTACTTAATAAAGTTCCGCAAAGTGAAGGTGGCCCGATTCCGGCGCTAAATGTGGATGGGCTGCCCTGGCAAAAGACCATTACCGCTATCAAAAATTTCCAGCGCAAACAATTAGGTTCCAGTTTCCCCGATGGACGCGTCGATCCAAATGGCCCGACCCTGGCTAAGCTCAATCAATTTGATGGTCCGCCTAAGCCGCCTGGGCAACAGGATTTTCCCGGTTGTTCAACGCAGCAAAGCGCCACTATTCGCAGCGATCTCGTAAGGGCCAAACAGATGCTGGATATAGCGCTAAACCGTTTGCGGACTACCACCATCAAGCCGGAAGGGGTAGAGCTCGACACCAAGCAAAAAGTCAAACGGATATTCCATATCGACGTGCTTTCACCGATTAACCCAAACTCGATTGCTGAAGCATTTAACTATACGGACCTGTTGACAAAGTTCGCCACCCTTCGCGCTAGCCTAGATAAGCAGTTCCCGATAAAGTGTGAACCGACAGGTCTATTCGGTGCCTTTGTGTCGACCAACACACGCGACGAAACTGTACACTTTACACCTCTGCACTTCCAACAAGGCGACCCGGACCAGCGAGCCGTGGAAATTATCCACGAACGAGCCCATACAGTACTCAATCTTCCCGGCAATCCGCATCCCGGCATGGATGCTATCATTATCGGCATGGCCCCCGATGACGATATAGGCTTATCCCAGGGTGATGCCATTCGAAACGCTTATTGCTACGAGTGGCTTACCCTTTCATTACAGCCTAATTATGATGCGAATAAATTCCGTAATCGGATTACTAGCAGGAACTGATATGTTAGGCCGTGTACCGGGTTTATCGATACCCAATTCACTCGGCATGGTTTTGCAGTACAGAAATATAACGTCCTAGCTTTGAACGTAATTGAAGGTGTAGGATGGAGCTTATATCCATATGGATATAAGCGTTATTAATATGGGCTACTAGGATCGTGGTGGTTGTGGTATTTTCACCAAAATTAATACCTTAAAGTAAATTCCAGGGCTTATAAACTCATGCAGGAAGATAAAACCGTCATCATTCCACAAGGAGCGCTCCAGCAGGAACCGGAAACTGAACGTACGGTGCTGGTTCGCCCTGGTTTGCAGGTTGTGCTGGTCGATGAGAACGGTCAAACTTTAAAAAACTATTTTTTTACATCGGGATTTACTGCGGGGCGCTCGGACGATAACGACATTGTCGTTCAACATGGTGATGTCAGTCGGCACCATCTTGAAGTTAAGCAGGAAAATTGGGATTGGTGGCTTTATGACTTGAATAGCACAAACGGTATTTATATAGAAAATGCCTTAGTACATCAAAAATCAAAATTGCGATTGCCCGTATCGGTTTATTTGGGCAATACCCATATTAGTTTGCAAATCTATATGGCGGGTCAAAAACCAGAAGCCGTAAAACAAGCCGTCATTGACCCGACCATCCTTATCCCCTCAAGTGTTCCGACTGAAGCAACAACCCATCAAAAGTTATCGAAAGAAGAAATTGAGGCGCGTTTGTTGGCAAAGAATGAAGTTGAGGGTTCAGGTGATTACACGCGCATGGTGCGTAAAATTATCCATGAAGACCGCAGTAGCCGAGGCAAAAAATACCAAAAAGTTATCTGGATATTAGGTGTGTTTTTTCTATTTGCCGTGGGCGCAGTGGGCTATCAATACGTTGCCTTATCAAACGCACGCGCTTTGGCTATCGATATGTTCTATGACATCAAGACGTTAGAGGTCAATTTAGCACAATCGGAATTGACGATTGACAAAAGCTCTGAGGTGCTAGATCAAATGATTAACGTGTTAGCCAAAGAAAAGCATTGGGCGGAGCAAGACTTAATTAGGGCCGAACAAGAAAAAATCAAAGCTGAGAGACAGCGTGTAGCGGAGGAAAAGCTAAACCTGAAAAGCATGAAAGATAAGTATCAGCACTATGTGAAGGAAGCCACTGCTTTTCGTTTCAGATTTCCTACCAATGCACGTTACGAGGAAGAATTAATCACAAAGGTTGCCAGGGATTTTGGGGAAAGTGAGTTGGAGTTACCGGACGGTTTTGTGGAGGAGGTCAGGAAATATATCCAGTATTGGCAATCATCCTCAAGGATGCCGGAAGCCATGGCGCGGCTAGAAATGAATAATTATGCACCAGATATTATCGCCGCCCTGGAAACAGAAGACCTTCCTCTTCAATTCATGTATTTACCGCTACAGGAGAGCAACTATAATACCATGGCGATTGGTCCTGAAACGCGTTATGGCGTGGCTAAAGGCGCTTGGCAGTTTTTGGCATCGACAGGCAAAGAGTATGGGTTGGCGGCTGGGCCTCTGGCAGATGTCAGGGAATATGATGTACAAGATGCCCGCTTTGATTTCAGAAAAGCCACTAAAGCCGGTGCAAAATACTTGAAAACCATATTTAGTACCGAGGCGCAAGCATCCGGCTTATTGGTCATGGCAGGCTACAACTATGGCCATAATCGAGTGAAGGGCATGATTAGGAAAATGCCGGATAATCCGCGGGACAAGAATTTCTGGAAGTTTATCCAGCAGTATCAAATTCCAAAGGAAACGTATGATTATGTTTTCTATATATTTGCAGCTGCGGTAATTGGGGAAGACCCGAAACATTTTGGTTTTAATTTCAAATCACCAACAGCCCAAGTGAAGCAACAGGAAAGTGCTTCATGAAGTTTTGAGGGGGAGTGATAGGACAGGCAATAACTGATTGTTCAACCTAAAGTATTTTAGGACAGGCGTAACTTAAATGATTATACTCAGTGTTAAAAATTCCCTTTTTTTTTACGAATTTTTCGATACGCTAACCATTGCTCAATAGGTATACAGGGAGTTGCTATATAGGTCATATGACCATAAATAAAAGGGCAAGGTTGTAGGTTGTGTTGAAATGTTAGCGATTGCCAAATAAGCCCAGGGGTATCAATAGATGCGTAAGATATATCAACACAAGGCGGGTGCTAACTCTTTGCTGCTAGGCTGCTTTCTCGGTTGGATAAGTCTTGCCGCTATAGCTGATGATAGCCAAGTGAGAAAAGGCTATAGCGAGCTTATGGATGATAAGCTTCCGGGGGCGGAAGCTACGTTCCAGGAAATGGCGAACAGCCCTAACGCTGATACGGCTATTAAAGGTGAAGAAGGATTGGCTGAAGTAGAGATTAAGCGCGGAAAAATTATCGAAGCAAGCTTAAGGATTGACAAGGTTGTCAAGAAGGCCCCCAAACGCACTAAGGCGCGGACAATCAAGGCCAAAGTGCTTTATAAGCAAGGCAAGAGAAATGAAGCGGAATCCGAGTTGACCCTCGCCGAAAACGGGAATAGTGATTTCCCTTGGCAAAGGGCCGAAGCACACACGTTAAAGGGTAATATATACCGTAATCGCAAAGAGCCTGATTTGGCGATAGCGTCATATAAAAAAGCCTTAGCCGAAGAACCCAATGATCGGGATGCACTCACCAACATGGGTGTGACGTTGCAGGAATTGGGGCAACCGGAAGAAGCGGTTAAAGCTTTCTCGCAATTAAAACTAACCCACCCCACTGACCATCTCGGCGATGCCTTGTTACGGCAAGCACAAGCGGCCATAGCGCAAAAGCAAGATTTGGAAAAGCAGCGCTATATTAACCAGTTGGTTAAGGACCTGGTTGAGCGCTATAAAAACCAAAGCCAAGACAAACCGGAAGACGATTGGACTACGCCAGCCATGGCATTGTCAATTATCGGTTTTGCCGACAGCAATGCCGATAACTTATCTGAAAGGGCAGGGCTTAATATTGTTTTGCAAAACGAATTGACCAATCAGTTGCAGGCAGCCCATTTGAGGGTAGTTGAGCGGGCCATTTTGGATAAAGTCGTTTCTGAGCTAAACCTTGGTTCGTCTAATTTATCTGATCCCGATACGGCCCTCAAACTGGGCAAAATTATCGCCGCTCGGCTGATAGCGACCGGTAGCGTATCGTCGATGGGGGGCGACAATAGGGTTAACCTACGCTTGGTAGATACGGAAACCACCGATATTGTCTTGCCTTTATCCGAGCGGCAAACGGGAAATCCAGATCCCGCTAGTATCGCCGCAAAATTTACCCAGGCAATCGCGGCAACAGTCAAAGATAAATATCCAATGAAAGGACGAATTGCCGAAACTGACGGCGATACGGTCATTATCAATCTGGGCAATAAGCACAACGTGACCCCTGGCATGGTTTTCAATGTTCTTGGCGAAGATGAAGAACCGATTGAATTGAACGGCAAAGTATTAGGGACGCGGCAAACGAAAATAGGGCAGCTTAAAGTGTCGAAAGTGGAAGATTTGATGTCTTATGCCCAGCCGTTCGCTGTGTCGGGCGCGTTAGAAAAGAACCAGAAAATTATCCAGGCGCAGTAGATGAAACCACAAATAACCGCAACGGTCCACAACCTGTTTTATCGCAAAATTACCCGTTATGGTTTTTGTTTGGTGCTGGGCTATTTGTTATCAGGCTGCGCAACGCAACCCGGCCCTGTTGCCACCGAAGGCGCGACGACTTCCCGTGCCTTAATCTTGGCGGTTTGGGATTTTGACAATAATTCCATGGCGGGTGGCGATGTTGACTATCTCAGTAAGGCGCTTTCGGAAATGTTGATAACCGACCTTTCGCAGGTCTCGGATATGCGTTTGGTGGAGCGGGTAAACTTACGGGCGGCATTGGAAGAGCAGCATCTTAGCACTAGCCAACTCGCATCCGATGAAACCCGGCTGAAATTAGGCAGGATAGCAGGCGCCAACCTGCTGGCATTCGGTAGTTATATGGCGATGGCTGGTCAAGTCAGGATTGACGTCAGGGTGGTTGATGCAGAAACCTCGCTAGTAAAGTTTAGTGAAGCTACGTCAGGTTCGCCGCAAGACGCAGCCAAACAGATGCAGACGATAGCCGTGCATCTTGCCAGTAAATTGGATGCCAGTGTTATTTCTGGAAAAGAAAACGCCACGGACATGATGCTTTGGAAGCGTTATGAAGAAGGGATTTCTTTGATGGACAAGCATCTTTACGAACCGGCAATTACAATATTTAAAGAGATACTGCAAGCTAACCCTAGCTTTGCTGCGGCAGAAAAGCAGATCAAATTGGCCTTAGAATTGCAAACAAGACAATAATTTTAATAAATGCTTTATTGCATGAAAATGTGAGGTGAATCAGTGGAAAGGCACAGATTAATAGCTTCAAGAGATTTGATTTTTTGTCTTATATTAATACTTTTAAAAAGTCATACTGTCTTTGCGGAACAATATGTCTTGCCAGGACAAGATCAAATAACCGTTACCGCCGTCCCTTTAACAACCCAACCAAAAGCGCAAGAGACTCTCAACGCCAAACTGCATGAGGCTATGGCCTTGTATTATAACGGGTCGTATCGTTTGGCATTGCCCATCCTCAAAGAAGTTGCCGCCCAAAACGATAGTCGAGAGGTATTGTATTGGTTAGGGCGGTCTGCGTATGAGACAGGGGAAACAGGCCTTGCTATCGAAAAATACCAACAAATCCTGGCGCGCGAGCCGAAACTTTCTAGAGTTCGTTTAGAACTGGCGGCAGCTTATAAACAGGCAGGCAATACTGATGCGGCACAAGCGGAACTGCAAAAAGTGCTGGCAGAAAATCCCGATGCAGAAGTTAAGGAGTTAATTGAGAAAGCCGTGGTGGATATAGAAGAACCACAGGTCGAGTCCAAGCGGTTTTTTGCGGCTCTCCGGGCTTCAATGGGGCCGGAATACGACAGCAATGTTAACGTCGGGCCCAGGGATGAGCGCATTTTATTGGCAAATAACCAAGCGCTGACATCTAAAAACCTTGACGGATGGCTGCTCAAATTTAACCTCAACGGCGACCTGCTCTACGATTTTGGCAAGCCAAATGGGTTTGTTTGGCATAACCACATTCAATTTCTCCATCATGAATACCCAGACAGCACCAATAGTAACTTTAATTACACCCAGACAGATGTCAATACGGGGCTTGATTATTATGACCGCAGGTTTAAGGCGAAACTTCCGTTTGGGTTTATTGACCGACGGTTTTCCAATAATGACCTATCCCATGCCTATTATTTCATGCCGAATATTGAAATTAACCTACGCGACGATACGGATTTTGCCTTATCGTACCGTTATGAAAATGAAGATTTTATTGAGCCTCAATTTGATGCCTTAAGTGGTATAACGCATACAGGCACGTTTGGGCCACGGTATAAATTTGAGGCCTTTAATGCAGAGCATTCACTGGCGTTATTCGGCACCTATAGTCGGCGTAATGCCCACACAGACCGTTTTTCCTATGACGAATGGTCAATGGGGCCGTCGTACTTCGCCCGGTTTAAAACGGGGACAGAGTTTTACCTGGATTTCAAATACTTAAATCGCGATTACGATGCCCCGGCGTTATTGTTTGTGGATAAGGGCAGGCGTTTGGACAATCGCTATACCTTAACCTTTTCTCTCAGCCAGACATTCTACAAAGTCTACTTCGTGTCCTTGGGTTATACCTATACCGACAATAGCTCGAATGCAAAATTGTTCGATTACGACAAAAATATGGTCGGGCTGAATGTTGGCACAAATTTGAATTTCTAACGGTGCATTGAGGAAATAAACGATGAAAAATAATTTCTTGATTTTCGCACATAAAGCCAACCTCTTGCTTTGCTTCAGTGCCTTGTTTTTTTGCCATACCGTTAAGGCTGAAAACATTCCAGGTGTCGCACAGATTGAACTTTGTACGGGTGAAATCCAGATTTCAAAACTGGACAAAAATTCTCAAGCTCAAGGAACCTTATTGCCTGGTGATGCGCTTCAGACGACTGACAACCCCAATAGCCGTTGTCGTGTCGCATTTCCAAACGGCAATTTTATCGACATCGGGTCGGCAACAACCGTCAAGTTTGATAAAGACCAACAAATTACGCTCATGCAAGGCCGCCTGATAGCCTATGCCATGCCCACATTAGGGCAGGCGGGACAAGCCATGGAAATACATATCGGCAATGGTGGGCTGGCATTGGCGATGGGGAAAGTCCTTGTGACCATGAAAGATAAGCCCGAAATTGCGGTATTTAATGACTTGGTTTCTGCGGTATGGCATGGTCGTCAGGGCGAGAAAACCCTGTACCCTGGAAATTTAGTCAAGGTGACATCCAGTTCGGCTGTAGAAATCACACAAGCATCACAGGCTATGGAAGGGCAGGTTTCTGAACAAATAAGCCCGGAAATCCCTGCTGTAAATCAGGCGACTCAAGCCTTTAAGGCCAGGGACCTGCAGACAGCGACGAGGCTGTTTACGCAAATCCAACAAGCATTCCCGTACAATGCCGCCGCAGCCTATCATCTTGGCCTGTTTGAACTTAATGCCGGTCATACATCAAAAGCTGTCCAGCAATGGCAAAAGTACGCAACGATTGATCCCGAGGGCGCGAAAAAAAGTGGTGTTACCAAACAATTAACGCTGATGAACTCAAAATCTATCCAGGATGAAGTCACACAAGCTATCGCCAATGAGAAAATGCTTTCTGGGCTGGCGCCCGAACCTAACAGTATTGCCGTAAATCCGTTAATCAACAAAGGCGCAGAACAATACGGGCCGATAGGTAAGGGCTTGACCGCTTTCGTCATTACCGACCTTGCCAAAGTGCCCGGCCTAAAAGTGCTTGAGCGAGAGAAACTCCAAAAACTCATTGACGAGATCAAGCTATCCCAAACAGGAGAGCTTGTTGAAACATCTTCCCGTGTACGCGCAGGCCGAATCATGCGGGCAGAAAAATTGATGATTGGTGATTACTTGATTGGAAACAGTAAGGAGGGGCAATGAACTCTTACCCATTTAAGATAGGATTGATATTGCTGGTCTTAGTGGCTTCCAGCCTGTGTATCGCCCAAGCTCAGGATGAAGAGTTAACGGTAAACGCCACCACCACTGATGTGGAAGACCCTTCCAAAAAAGGGGACATTAAAGAAGCCAATAAGTTGTCTGATATTTTTCTGTTGCAAAAACAGCTGGTTTATAAGCTACTCCAGAATATAGGCATCACTCAAGATAAACTTTCCCCAGCGCTTAGAACGGCAATCGACAGGCCTCAAACCACCAATATTAAGGCGTTTAAGGCCTTTTGCAATTGCTTGGACTTGAAAGACAAACGCCAGTTTGCCAAAGCCCGTGAACAATGCGAAGAAGCCGTTAAAAACGACCCGAATTTCGCATTGGCACGACAGCTTCTTGAAACCATGCCCGATCAAGACCAAACCATGCAAGAAATTGTGTCGGATCACATGAATCGCGCTATCGCGGATTTCCAAGGCGGTAAAAACTACGGAATGAATACCATCCCTCCTGACGAACCGCCAGTCACGATACCCAGTGATACGGGAGGCGAAACTTGCCAAGCTTCAGGCGGGAGCACGGGTTGCCAAGTGGGGAAAGATAGGTCATCGCCGCCTTGTGACAACAATGGGCATTGCGGATTTTATTCCACGTTTTTGGCGCGTCAAAGCCGTAACGGAGACGTCAGCCTTGCAACATCGCCCTTCATGAACCGTCGCGGAGTCGGCATCCCGCCTTCAAATGCAAGCGGCGCTATTTCTATCAATCAAATTGGGCGGGAAGGCAATGGGTTCTTGAACTTGCAACTAGACCCAGGCAATCAGGTAGGACAGGTAACGGCATTTCGGGAAGGGCAGTTTAATCAGGGCAGTAGAAATATATCTGATGGGCAATTGGATCGTATCGTTACGAACCAATTTACTACGAATCAAAATGTTACGGGACTCGAACTCGGGTCTTATTTGAGTGGATTCGATTTTAATGGCCGTCTAGGGAATATCGGAGGCAACAATTATGACCTATTCCATGGGGCGGTTTACTTTGCTGAAGGAAAAGTCACGCCAATCGACACAGTTAAAAATTTGGGGAGAGTTCAATACGATGGCGTAGTGAACGGTGATTTTTCGGTCAATGGCCAATTGGTGCCGTGCCAAGGTTGCGGTAGTTTTACCAGTACCCTTAATTACGCCGCCGCAAAACTTGTAAACTACAATTTGGTGGCCAATGCGCAACAAGTCGACGGCAACCTTACTGCGGCCGCCCGCATAACTGCACATAATGTCAGCATAAAGCCAACTGGCGAGTTTCAGTTTGATCAAAAAACGGCTGGAGCGGGTGGCGGTTTTCAGGTTGGCACAAGCCAACAAAATCTGACTACAGCCAGTGGTGTTGTTGCGGGTCGGCCATTTGGAAGCCGTGCCGATTGGGTCGGTGGTGTGTTCGCTATCCACGGGGGGACAATACAAGGGGCTGGGAATTTCGGCGGTAGGCGAAGGTAACGGTTTTTTAAGACATATTGGCAATTAGCATCATTGAGTGAGGACAAAATGAACAAGCGTAAATCTAAAGGTTTAATGGGCATCGTGGTGTTTGCCGCAAGCGTTTTGTTTTCAGGCAGCGAAGCCTTGGCTGCCAAAAAATTAGACAATAGGATAGCAGCCTGCTATTCGAAACAACGTGGATTGATCAGCATTATTAAAAACGGTTTGTTGCCCAATCAAAACCTAAGTAATGCTTCGCTCATTAACAGGTGTACTTCGCTCAACGGACAGTTAGTTATTTGGGCTAAAAACAAAGGTTCAGGTTGCTCGCAACCGATTGCCGGAGATAATTTGGTCGGGTGCAATCTCGCACTACCTGATGTCAAATTTCCTGCCTCACTTGATTTGCGTGGCATTAACGCAACGGGGGCCACCTTGAGCAATCTTAACCTAGCCGGGTTTAATGTGACTGGCGCTGCCTTTATTGCCGCATCACTGAACGGCACAATCAATACGGCATCAGAATATAAATTTGCTGATTTGAGAGGTGCAAATCTAACTAATGCAGATTTCCAAAGTGCGGATTTAAAGTTTGCAAATTTTACCGGTGCAACCTTGGATAACGTCAATTTTTCTGCTGCGAATCTCTGTGGTGCGAAATTTTCGCTTGCGTCTGTGGCTGGTACGACCGCTATCATAGGAAACCCGGTTATTTTTTGGAATACCAATACGGTTTGTCCAGATAATCATTTTGCGTTTCCGAATGGTTGCATTGACACTATGTTGCTTAATACAGGGGATTGTAATGCCCCACCATCCGTTGTTCCACCAGGATGACCTTAGGTCGACAAACAAGCCTATGACAGTGGAAATTTAATAAGGGAGGCCTCCCTTTGGAAACGGAGGTGGGTTTAGGGCAATTTTTAGGGATAGAACTGCCTGCTAAGTATTTTCAACCCGTCAGCCGGAATTATACGCTGGGCATTATTTCCATGTACGAGGTGGGATACTTCGCCAGATTTCCTAGTTTACGACAAAATGACAAATTTATCCGTCTTCAAAAATAGGGAGGGTACAATGAAAAAGTATCAATTTGCAGCGCCAATGGGTGTCGTGTTAATACTCGCTAGTGCCATATGTCCGCATAGGAAAGTATTGGCGGACAATAGGATCGCCGCCTGTTATTCAAAGCCGCACGGGCTCACCACTATAATTAGCAATGGCTTGGCACCAACACAAAATGAAAACAGCTCAGACCTAATAAATCGCTGTAATGCAATCAACGGAAAATTGGTCATTTGGTCTCAAGACCATAGTTCAACCTGTTTCCAACCGAATGCCGGCGATAGCTTGGTCGGCTGTAATTTTACCTTGACCGGTGTCAATTTCCCGCAATCTCTAGATTTGAGGGGTATCAAAGCAACGGATGCCATATTGAATAACCTGACGTTCTCTGGGTTTAATTTTACGGGTGCAGATTTTTCTAATGCATCTTTAATAGGCACCGTATTTTCTAGTGATACGCCAACTAACCTTAATTATGTGAATTTCACCCATGCAAGTTTGACGGGCACAAATTTCCAAGGGAGTGATTTAAAAGTTGCAAACTTTAGTTTGGCACCCCTAAGCAATGTAAATTTGACCGATTCAAATTTGACCGAAGCAAGTTTTATCAATGCCATTGTTAATAACACAACCTTGATAAACTCAAATTTAAGGTTCGCTGATTTTACCGGTTCAACCTTAAATAACGTAAATTTTTCCAATTCAAATCTATGTGGTGCACAATTGCCCCAGGACTGTAGTGATGGCTGTTTTATTGAAGGAAGTGGGATTATCATGACCCCAAGTACGGTTTGTCCAGACGGTTTCCCACTAGGTGCAACAGGCGGAATTTGTCAAGATAATAGTTTAATTCCAGCATCTGTTTGTCCATGATGCCAAGCCAAAAATCAACCTGCGCAAAGTATAGAGCTATGAAAATAAATTATGCAAGTTACTTGCTGATAACCTGTTTTATTTTTCTAGGATGTGTAAATGATCCTGCTGAATATCAGCGCAGGGCAGGAGAAATCGAACAAGTTAGAAATTTGAGTGACGCTGATAAGTTTTTTATTGTTGATTGTTTGCTGCCAGGACAAATTCGCAAGTTAGGTCGTGAAGCTATATATATGACAGCCCGCATACCCATCAAAACGTCCGCCCTTGATTGCGAAGAACAAGGTGGAGAATACGTCGCATACAATCAGGCCAATAAAGCTACGGCACTCCAATATTGGTTACCAGCCGCCCAAGAAGGTAATGCAGAAGCACAAGTATATGTAGGTGAAATCTTTGCTAAAGGCCAAGATACCCCGCCCGATTACAAATCTGCTGCTGAATGGTATCGTAAAGCTGCGGCACAGGGTAACAGTCGTGCCCGAATCAATTTAGGCTATTTATATGAAAAAGGTTTAGGGGTCGAAAAAAATTTAGCGGCGGCTACAGAGCTTTACAAAAAAGCTAGCGGTTTTGATAAAGAAAATTTAGATTACATCGCTACCCTCAGTACTACAAGTGACAGCACAGCCTCTCCTGCAGTTACTGGATCGCATAAACCAGTGATAGAAATCATTGATCCACCAGTATCGATGGTGCGTGGGGTGCCAATCGTGAAAATACGTTCAGCCGTTAAAGAACGGGACATTATAGGCAGAGTAACAGATCCATCTGGAATTACATCGTTGACGATAAATGATGCCCAAAACGCTTTAGACGCGCAAGGTAAATTTAAAAGCTCAATAAGCATTAAAGGCGATAAAACGCCCATTAGCATTGTCGCTATCAATAAGGAAGGCGGGCGGCAAAACTTAGAATTTATGTTGGCGATAGATGATTTCTTAAACAGCGAACCGGTTGAGGCCGCATTGCCATTAAATGTAATAAACCCATGGAAAGACCTTGAATTTGGGAATTATTACGCTTTGATCATTGGTAACAGTGATTATGAAAAGCTACCTGATCTGGACACGCCGGATGAAGATGCAAGGGCGGTTGACAGTATTTTAAAAAGTAAGTACGGCTTTACTACTCAATTACTGATAAACGCAAATCGTTACCAATTGTTATCGGCTTTGAATGAGTTGCGAACTAAATTGACAGAAAACGACAACTTGCTGATCTACTATGCAGGTCATGGCGAGTTAGACAAAACAAACGAGCGTGGCCAATGGTTACCTATTGATGCCGAAATAAACAATACCGCCAACTGGGTATCAAACATTGATGTAACTGATATATTGAATACAATGAATGCCAAGCATATCATTGTGGTTGCCGACTCCTGCTATTCTGGTGCAATGACGCGTACAGCAATACCCAGGATAGAAGCTGACCTGAGCCAGAAGCAAAAATTAGAAACAGTGAAAGTCATGATAAAAACGAAATCCAGAACATCTCTGACTTCGGGTGGCGAAGAGCAAGTCATGGACGGTGGTGGTGGTGGTCATTCGATTTTTGCCAAAGCGGTCATAGATGCATTGCAAAATAATCAAGGTTTATTGGAGGCACAACAATTATTTGATACCGTATCGGATATTGTGATTCCTGTTGCCCGCGCCAACAGCATCACCCAGACCCCAGAATATGCGCCAATAAAAAACGCAGGCCATGATGGTGGGGAGTTTTTATTTATTGCCATTTAATTTTTAAATTTTTATTTTGACTTTACAACCTTTTAAGAAATAGAGGCTATCGACTGCTTTTTGATAATTCGCTGTGTTAAGTTTCGCCAATCTGGTAAAGTTAATAATTCACAAAATTTGTGCGAACTGGTTAACATCAATACTTTTTAAAAAGCTTAAAGTAAGATTAAGGATGACTTATAAATTAAGTTATAAATAGATGAAAAAATTATACAAAACAATAAATATAAAGATATCAATTAATTTTTGGGGGTAAGCCATGATTCCTATATTGCACAAGGCAATGGCGTTTTCTAATGAAAATATTAGGTTTAGGCTGCTATCCATTATTTTCATGGGTATCTTGGGTTTGGCTTTTGCACGCCCCGCTGCATCTGCAGTTGTTGAAGTTTTAGAGGCCGAAC
The DNA here is from genome assembly GCF_000496735.2 of Methyloglobulus morosus KoM1. Classification (GTDB taxonomy): domain Bacteria; phylum Pseudomonadota; class Gammaproteobacteria; order Methylococcales; family Methylomonadaceae; genus Methyloglobulus; species Methyloglobulus morosus. The sequence continues at coordinate 12,793 of NZ_AYLO01000112.1, read as the reverse complement.
AGGCCATAGTCAAAAATGCCTCAGTAAATCCCAAAGGGTACGTTGAATTAAATGCCAGCAATTCACGGAGAGGTAGTCTCGAGTGGGCTTTTAATGCGCCAAGTGCTGGCGATTATGAGATAAGGTTTCGTTACCATATTAACAAACATGAATTTTCCCCCTTGATGTCGATTAGTACCTCGACTTACGTCATTGCCAAAAAGCGTTTTTTTGATACCCTGGGTACTTGGCAAGAAGAGACTTGGCTTATCAAGGCGGGTGCTAATGAGCAAGTAATCATCCGTCTTGGGGTTGACAAGCCAAGTTTGGATAAAAACAGGGTTGAGCACATCGATATTGACAAATTAACGATAGGCCAGCCAAGTTTTCTTAACGCAAACGTAAAGGTAGTGGCTGACCAAGAACCTGAATTTGGCCAATCGGGTTATGGAAACACCTATTACGGTATAGTGGACCCACAAGGACGACGTAGTACATTAAAAAAATGGTTACGTGCAAACGGTTATACAAACAACAGGAACAAACAAAAAATCGTCCGCAGCCAGTATATTAACAGCTTCGATTTGGGCTTTGGTCGGTCCATGAGTTGTTTGGATGCCGATCACCTATCATGTTATGTCGATAACTATATTAACCTCGACAGGGACAAGCCCGTCACCAACACAACCAAGAAGCCCGCTTTTGCGGCGACGGTGACAATGGAAAGAATGCAGTTTCTTGATCCCGTCACCCAGCAATTTCGATTAATTACCGCATTTTATGTTTACGATAAGGAAGGCAGGCGGATTAACCGTGCGCCACTGGACAACGAAGGCGCAAAAGCCGTGCCGGAATCCTGCTATGCTTGCCACAAAGGCAATATCGACAGTAATGGCAACCCGGTGGGAGGGCAATTCTTACCGTGGGATCTGAATCTCCTGGATCAACAGCTTCGTGGCAGCCCAGCAATTGCCAAACAAATAGACGCCATACGCGAGCTTAACCACATGGTGTGGAAAGATGCCGCCGTCCAATATGATCCAAACGATCCGGCCAAAGTAAGAAAACAATCCCTAAAAAACCTGATTGAAGGTTGGTATGGCGGCGAACCGTTGCCTGGCACAACGTATAACCCAAATTTTATACCCAACTCCTGGTATACCGATCCCGCCTCAGCTAATGTGGAATGCAGCGGCGTTCCGACCACCAAACCGTGCAAGGAAAAGTTCAGTTACCAAAGCGTGTACGCCAATTATTGCCGCACCTGCCACGTGACCCACGGCGTAGGACAGGATGCAGGCACCCAGTTGGGCAAGTTATGGACTACGGCAGAACAGTTTCGGTTAGATGCATTCGTAGCAATCTGTGCAAGCCCGAATGCGGCTAAACTGATGCCTAATGCTGAGTTGACTTTCCACCGCTTTAGCAGCGACATTGTTCCCGGCACAGGGCGTACCGCCAAGGATATTTTGTGCAATGCTGTGAAGGATAACCACAAACCTACAGCGAACCCAGATGTAGGCTCGAATGTATCTATACCTGATACCAACGTCAATGTTAGTATAAATAGTGTTGTTAGCGTTATGCAAAACGACACAAAAGGAGATGGTCAAAATACGATCGCTTTGGCTTCCAGTACCCCACCTCATGGTACATTCGGTACGCTGACACTAAATCCAGATGGCTCTTACAATTACACCCTTGACAAGCCCGACGATAACCTAGCGGTCAAAAACATACGTGATGTCACAAAGCAAGACACCGCGACATACAGTTATGTCCTGACTGACGAAGACGGTGACACTTCCACGGCAACTTTGACTATCCCCATCTTTGCCGGTTCTCAGGCAGGGAATATTAGTCAGATTATCGCGTACAATGATACTGGGTTGCTAAATGGTAATGTCAAGGATGCATCTAGCTTTCCTAATGATGCTATAAAAGCAGGCAGCACCGCCGCCCTGTCGCCACCAGCACCCAATCCTGCAACTGGTACTTATGGTAGTACCCTTAGCTTGAGCCCAGACGGCACATATAGCTACGATCTCAATGAAGCCAATGGTACTGTGCAATCTTTAATTGCAAGTAATGAACTGACGGAAAACTTCAGCTACAAACTTACGGACACTAACAATGTTGAATCGACGGCAACTATAAACATTACCATCACGGGAAGAACGCCAACTAATGACGATATTAGGCCTATTATTGATGCCAATTGTGTTAGTTGTCATTCTGCCCCAATTCTCGATGGTGGCCTGGATTTTAGCGGGGGTGCATTCACAAGCTCTAAAACGAGAATTAAAGTCAGAGCAGGGGCTGAAAGCATTGAAGGCCCAATGCCACCATCTGGCCTCTTGTCCCAAGAATTAAGAAATATTATTAATGCTTGGTAATGCAGAGGTAAATTGGCAATGGGTAAAATTAATACAACTTATGGTGGGTAGTACCGATCAAGTACAGTCGTTAATCTCTCTTGATTGAATGCAAAAACCAGATTGCCTTTATTCTCATTGGCAATCTGGTCAATCAACAAAACAGGAAAGGAATCGTTGATGTAGCCCTTCTGAAAATTAAGGGCTTTGTGGTTTGTCGGCTTGTAGCTGTTGTTTAGCTTTTTGCTAGCTGAATTTAAAAGCATAGTTTGTGTAAAAAAAATATTAAACTAAAATATAAATAATTAAATGAAATATATTGAAACTATTGGAATAGTTCAGCTAAGTAATTAATAATAAATGCCATCTGATGTAAAAATCAGTCATAGTAAATTTTTGGCAAAACATATATTCCAAGGGGAGTACGATGCAATTTTCAAACATGAAAAACCTAATCCTAAACCCAAATGGATACAGGCGTACCTTATTTACGAGTTGGGCATTATTTCTTTCAATCACTGCAAATGCCGGCCAAAACCAATTCAACGTGGATTTCGCCATCAAGGATGCCTGCAATTCGGGTGGCGCCAGGGGCGAATTACTGGTACGTTGTACCAATTACATTTCCGCCTTCCCCGTCCCGCCAGATCCTGAGACTATAACCCGCAGGGGGGGGGAGCGCACGACCATCCTCTGGGCGACCACCTCCACCCAAAGCAGTGCGACCAATACGCAATCTTCTGAGGCGAACAATAACCAAATTGCCACCATCAATAACCGCATAGTCGGTCTACGTAACGGCACGCAAGGCGGTGAACTGCAAGTGACTGGTACCGTACTGGACAAAGATGGCAAGCCTGTCACCTTGGGCAACGGCGGCAAGGCCGGTACCACCAAAATTCCCGGTATTTTGGATGATCGGTTGGGCATTTATATTAATGGCAAAATTGGTTATGGCGACCGGATTTTGACCGACAACGAACTGGGATTTCAACAGGATACCCACGGGGCAACGGTGGGTATGGATTACCGTTTTACCGATCATTTTTTGATAGGTACAACATTTAGTTATAATTATGCCAATGCCCGTTTTTTCCATGAAATTCCGGGGCCTTTGGGTAATTTAAAAACCGAAACGTATAGCGGTGCAATTTATGCCTCTTATTTTAGCGACAACGGTTTTTTTGTGGACGGCATTTTTAGCGGCAGTAATGCCAATTACCAGACGAATCGCCGCATTAAGTACGACATCGCGAGCGAGCCAGATTTTGATACGACCGCCTTAAGCAGCAACCAAGGCACTGAATACAACCTGGCGATGACCAGTGGCTTTAATTTCAGAAAAGCTGGCTTTACCATTACCCCGCAAATACGCGTTGATTATAAGGACACTAACGTGGATGCCTTGAATGAGACGGGCGGTCAGGGTTATGCGTTGCATACCGATGGGTATTCATTTAAATCCTTGCAAACAGCGGCTGGATTGCAAATGTCTTACGCCTACAGTACGCCTTGGGCGGTGATTGTCCCGATGGTGAAAGCAGAATATATCCACGAATTTGAAAATGACAGCCGGGTTTTTAACTCTTATTTTCTGCAAGATGTCCGGCAAAAACGATTTAATATCATTACCGATAGGCCTGACCGTGACTTTATTATCGCCAGCGCGGGCGTATCAGCACAATTTTTCCATGGCATTTCGGCTTTTTTCAATTACGACACCATCCAAGGCCATCAGTTTCTGACTACCCATAGCTTTTCAGGCGGCATCAGGGGTGAGTTGAGATTTTAGGTGCTTGAGTTTTGGTCGTTAGACAAAACACATTTTATCTCTATGATTAAACTTAATTTTCGTAAAGTTTAAGTCATTTTACCCGCTATTTTTTATTACACGGTAGGTAATTTTTTCTACTATGGCATCATTTTGCTGAAGTGTTTCTGATAAGTTACCATTTTCGTCAATATATTTTTCCAAATCTGGTAATTGCGTATGACTAAAAACGGCGATGATTGTATCTATACCCGCTGGCCCTTGAATTTTAAGCATCTTTAGCTTTTCCTTGGGGGGGATTTGGTAGTTTTGGTCGGCCTTAATATGGCTGTTTTCTTGGTAACCGTTCGGAAAAATCTGAAGCTTTACACCCGTGCTACTTAAATAAACAACCCCTAAGTAACCATCTTGGGATGAGTGTATATTTACCTGTAAATACTCGCCAATATAATAGGTATCTTTGCTTGCATTTAACACCAGACGAGGTAGCGGTTTTGAAACCGCTATATTGATTGTGTCGGCTTGTGATGTTTGATTTTGAGAATCCACTACAGTAAGTTCCGCTTCGTATTGGCCAATTGTGTCTGGAGAAAAATGAGGAGTGGCTGTGTCTTGATCAAGCAAGACGACCTGACTACCTATTGGGTTTTTTGTTAATTTCCAATGATAGTATAAGTGCCCAGAATCAGTCGATTGCGAGGCTTTGCCATCTAGCCATATCGTCTCCCCTAGAAAAAGAGATTGATCTTTACCGGCATTAGCAATAGGGGGCTTTGTTTGCAAAATTTTTGGTTTTTGCGAAATGTCTGATCGGTTCTTTTCAACAAGGAAGTAAACACTAACACTAATTAACACGACAATTATTGTAACAATAGGAAATATAAAGTGGCGTGGGAGCCGCTTTTCATTAAATTCAAAGGCTGTAAGCCATTTCTGTAAGTTTTTTGGTCGCCTATCTTGTTCAATTGAAATTGCTTGGCTTAACAGTTGCCATTGTCTGGCCGTAAGTTCTTTAGGTGGTAATGGCTGAATAAAAGTGCCGCGTTTTTGTTCAAGAAAAACTTCTGAAGCTGATTTTTTGTTATACGGGTGCTTACCAGTTAAAAGTTCATATACTATTAAGCCGAAAGCATATATGTCGTCTCGTGGATCTGCGGCGGTTGATCCATTTAGCATTTCAAAACTGGCATATTGGATTGTAAGCCCGCCTAGCATTCGCGGATTAAAAATGGTTTCGTCTTTATTTCCCGTAATTTTTAATTCAGAGGCAATTCCAAAATCTAAGATTTTAACTTCATTGCTGCCAGCGAGTATAAATACATTAGCCGGTTTTAAATCGCTATGTATAATATTATTTTCGTGTGCATGCGCAAGCCCGCGTCCAATAGCACTAATTATTGGGAACGCGTTTTTTAAAGGAAAGGCGCCGTGTTGGCTAATAATATTATTTAGTGGTTTACCTTCCAAATACTCCATAACCATATAATGGCGGTTACCGTCACGACTAGCATCGAATACTTTGATAATATTAGGGTGAGTAAGTTTTTGTGATTTTTCAGCCTCCCTATGAAAACCGACAACTAAAACTCTATCATCTGACAATGCCGGTAATAAAATCTTTATTGCAACATATTGATTACGTGCATTGATTTCCTGCCGATGTAGGTCGAGTGCTTTAAATACACTGCCCATGCCGCCTTGACCAAGTTCTTGTTCTAGGCGATAGCGGTTATTTAACAGATCTCCTATTTTTGGGTCGTTAGACTGATCGGCTGAAGATTTAATCTGACTGGATAAGTCAACATCTTGGCTTGACCTGTCGATTTCGTTGATAAATTTCTCGCCCTCACTTTCAACTGTAATGCTTGGTAAAGGTTTGGGGGGGGATAGCCTAGTTTCTTTCTCAGAATCTGATTTATTGTTCACTTTAGTTTGAAGATTTGTGGGGTTGTTATTTTTTGTATCCTCCGGATTGTTAGCCATGATATGCTCGATGCGTCAATTTTTAGAATAGTTTTCACCAGGCAAAACATATTGTTAAGATTTCTTATAATTATCTAAGTTTTTGTGGTTTTAGGGATTAACTTCTAGTTAGTAGAGAATTAACATCCTAATTTTATTATTTTTACGCGGCGATTTTTTTCGCTAGCTGGATTGGCAGGGTCAGCCAATTCGGATTTCCCTTTGCCAATGACGTTTATCGATTTGCCTTTAAAGGCAAAATTATTAATCAAATACTCTTTGACCGAATTTGCCCGACGTTTGGATAAAATATTATTGTATTCCGTGCTACCAATAGCGTCTGTATGGCCTTCTAACAAAAAAGACATTCCGCGTAATTGGTCAGATGCAAGTGCTTCACCGAGTGGTTTTAGCTCTTCCATAGCCGAGTTTGTTAATGTATAAGACTTGTAATCAAACCAAACTTGCATTGATACACTTTTTTGTTTGCAAACAGGCTGGCGATTGGTATTGGAAAATGGTTTTTCAGCATGTTTTTTATAACCTGATTTACTTGATTGAATAGTATTAGGACTAGCGTTTACATTCTTGGCGGGCGTATCGCAATTAACCGATAAACCCCTACATAATAAACCTCTCATTTTGATGTTCTGCGCGCCATTTAAATTATCACCTGTTTCTGGTCCAGCCTTAAATTCGTTAATTATCTCCGAAGCTGTTGGTTTACTGTTGCCAACGTTTAAATCTGCGTAGGTATTTGAACAAAAAGTTAAGCATAATGTAAATATAAAAGAATAATGTTGTAACTGTTTCATAAATCACCTCTTTTTTTATTGAAAGAATAGCTTATCTTCAAAGCACTTTACTCTTTTCTCCAACTAACTGTACAAGAAATATTGTTACGTTGTCTCGTGTGGCACGATTTAAACATAATTCCATCAAAAAATCCGGGGGCTTCTGAAATGGGTTTAGATTTCAAGAGTAATCCAATTTCTCTATCAGTTATGTCTTTGTTTAGACCATCCTAACAGTAAAAATATATCATTAATGCCTGGCGTTCAACGAAGTAATTTTTGAACAATTGTGAAGTAAAAATTGAGCTTGTTGAATTTAGCGAAGGAATATTAGTTGTCGGTAAAATGCCATCGTTGTCCCGTAGAATTGACGGCAAGTGACACAGGCCGTCAAATCCAAACTCTGGGCTGATTGCCTGGAGGGTCGTCTTACAAGCAGAAGTCAGGGGTTGGATTATTGGGAATGGCAACAGCACTTTTCGGATTAAAATGCTGTCTTCAAGCCCTTATCAAGCTGAAGGTGGCCGGATGGTCTTATTTGTGGGCGCTGTGGACAACAGAAAGGCTGGCTACTGCAAGCCCGAACTGGCAAGATCGTTTCTATAACTACTGCCAACCTCCGCCAAGCGATTTATAAAGGTCCACCATAGCTATAATTTGCTTTTGTTTCGTCTCAATTAGATCTTTTTTGGCTTCCAAGGCATCCCTTTGAGTTAATAACACGTCCAAATAATCTGCACGGGCGGATTTAAATAATTGGGTTGAAACATCAATGGATTGGATGAGAAAATCAACCTGCTTTCCCTTAAGCTGATAGTTTTTACCCAGATTGTCTATATTTGAAAGTTGATTGGATACTTCAGTATAAGCGTTGATAATACGTTGCTCGTACTCATAAGCCGCCTGAATCTGCTTAGCATTTGAGTTTTTATATTCGGCCATGATGGCATTCCTGTTTACTAGCGGAGCGACCATCTCTCCTGCGATAGAAGCCGCCAATGACTCAGGCGTATTGATCAGGAATTTAAGGGCGAAAGCCTCAAATCCGACTCCGGCTTTTATGCCGAAGGATGGATAGAAATTAGCTTTAGCCACCTTGATATTTAAATCGGCTGCCGACAGTTCAAGCTCCACTTTCCGAATATCGGGCCTGTTTTGTAGTAATTGCGATGGAATACCCGCGTTAAGCATTTTTGGCTTGATATCCATAAAACCAGTTGACGTTCGTCGAATAGGTTGAGGTGTTCTACCTAACAGAAAGTTGATCCGGTTTTCGGCCACAGTAATCTGCTGCTTGATTTCATACCTTCTGCTTTGGTTTTTGCTCACTTCCGCTTCATAACGTTTGACCGCGGGCGCATTCGATTTAAAGCTGTCAGGAAGATGAGAATCGGCCTTTTTGCTCGTCATCGCCGGTATGCTGCAAGCTTGCAACATCAGCCCTACAGCGCTCACTACCACAAAATGAAAAATTTTAATCATAATCTTTTTCATCACCCGAACCATAGTGATAAGTCTCTGTTAAAGGATCAAGGTCTTCGTTTCTAATTAAGGATTTTCCTTCTATCATTTTGGCAAAAATATAATAGAGTCCTGGAATCAGGATGACGCCAAACACCGTGCCGAAAATCATCCCACCCAAGGAAGAGGTACCTATCGTCCGGTTACCGACAGCCCCCGCACCCGTTGCCACAGCCAAGGGTATCAACCCTGCTATAAACGCAAAGGAAGTCATTAAAATCGGCCGGAAACGCGCTTGTGCGCCCGCAATCGTGTCATGCCTTGGGCTTGCTTCTGCACCGCGAATTCCACAATCAATACCGCATTTTTGCCGAGCAAACCAATCAGCATCACCATCCCCAACTGGGAATAGACATCGTTGGCAAGACCCATTTCTTTCAGCAGAAAGAATGCGCCGAAAATACCGGGCGGCAGTGAACACAACATGACTAACGGCAACATAAAGCTTTCGTACTGCGCTGCCAGCACCAGATAGACAAACACGAGAACCACCACGAAGATCTCTATCGCTTCCGTACCGCGGCGGGCTTCGTCAAAAGTCAAGCCTTCCCAGGCGACATCAAACCCTTTGGGCAACACTTCAGCGGCGACTTCCTGGATCGCCTTGATGGCCGCGCCGGTGGTATAGCCGGTCGCCGGTTCTGCGCGGATTGCCGCCGAGTTGTAAAGGTTATAGCGGGTGATCTCATCGAGGCCTTGCTGTTTTTTCAGGGTCATGAAGGCGGAGTATGGCACCATCTCGCCTTTATCGTTTTTCACGTAATACTTCAACACATCCTCAGGGAAGCGCCGGAATTCCGGCAGGGCTTGGGCGTAGACCTTAAAAAAGTTATTGAAGCGGATAAAGCCCTGCTCGTAAGTGCTGCCGATCATGATGTCCAGGTTATTCATCGCTTTGTCGATGGAAACTCCTTTTTGCATGGCCAATTTATTGTCGATGACCAGTTCATATTGCGGATAATTGGCCGCATAAAAGGTAAACAATCCCGTTAACTCCTTGCGCTTGCGTAGCGCCGCCATGAACGTCTGGTTAAGTTTGTCAAACTCGTGGTAGTCCGTGCCTAAGGTCTTGTCCAACAAGCGCAATGCCAAGCCGGATGCCGCGCCATAACCGGGGACTGCCGGAGGTTCAAAAAACTCGATCATGGCACCGAAGTCATGGGTTTTTTCCTCCAGTTCGCGGATAACATCCTGGACGGAATGTTTGCGCTCCGACCAATCTTTCAGGTTGATAATAACCGTGCCAGCGTTGGAACCGCGTCCTTCGGTGAGCACTTCATAGCCGGCCAAAGAAGAAATCGATTGCACGCCATCGATTTTACTGGCTATACTTTCTATTTCCCGTGCCACTTTGTTGGTCACTTCCAGCGTTGAGCCGGGCGGTGTTTGGATAATCGCATAAATCATGCCTTGGTCTTCACCGGGAATAAAGCCAGAAGGCAACTTTAGGTTGACCGAATAAATACCAAAGCAAAACCCACCCAAAATCAAAAATGTTAGGAGTCGCCTCATGACGACGACATTGAGAAACTTAACGTATCGGCCCGTTACCTTTTCGAAAACGACGTTGAATGCACCGATGAAAAGACTTATCGGCGTTTTCCGTTTCGGTTGGCCGTGGGTGTTTTTAAGGATCATCGCGCACAGGACAGGGGCAAGCGACAAAGCGACGATTGCCGAAATCAATATCGACGAGGCCATAGCGATGGAAAATTGCCGATAGAACACGCCAACCGGCCCGGTCATGAAGGCAAGGGGGACGAACACAGACACCATGACCAGCGTGATCGCAACAATGGCGCCGCCGATTTCCCCCAATACTTTTTTCGACGCGACATAGGGGCTTACATTTTCAGCCTCCATTTTCGCATGCACCGCTTCGACCACCACAATGGCATCATCGACCACGATGCCGATGGCCAACACCAGGGCAAACAGGGTAATCAGGTTGATGGAAAGCCCGAACGCCGACATGACGGCGAATGCCCCGATCAGCGAAACCGGTACTGCCAGGACCGGAATCAAGGTAGAACGCCAGTCGCCCAGGAAAATAAAGACCACCAAGGATACCAGCACGAACGCTTCTCCTAAGGTGTGCAGGACTTTTTCGATGGAAGCATCAACGAACCGGGACACATCGTAGTTGATTTCGTAATCCATGCCCTCCGGGAAGGACTTTTTCAACTCTTTCAATTTTTCCTTCACGTCCTCGATGACCTTGCTGGCATTGCTGCCGTAGTTTTGCTTAAGCACGATGGACGCAGAAGGAAAAGAGTCCTTATCCGAGTAAATATCATAAAACTCGCTGCTTAAATCGACTTTGGCAATGTCTTTAAGGTGCAGTATCTCGCCTTCCGAGTTGGCCCGGATGATAATGTCTTCGTATTGTTCCGGCTTGTTGTATCGCCCTTGATAGACCAGCACATACTCTTTGGACTGGGCGGCAATGCCCGTGCTTTGGCCTATCCGTCCTGGCCGGCCGATAATGCTTTGGTTTGCAATCGCATCCATCACCTCGTCTATCGAGACGTTATAGGCCCGCATCCGGTCCGGATTCAGCCAAATCCGCATCGCATATTGGCGGCTGCCTAATATTTTTGCTTGGGCAATGCCATAGATCCGTTGGATTTCCGGGATAACATAGGCCAATGCATAGTTGTATAATAATTTCTGATCCGCATTTTTGTCTTTGCTGTATAGGTTGATGTACATGAGCATGCTGGGCTGCACCCGTTCGACGATCACCCCTTCCAGTTGAACCAGCTTGGGTAGCCTGTTCATGACCTGGTCCAGGCGCGTCTTTACGTTAACCATCGCTATGTTAGGGTCAACGCTCAGGTCGAACAGCACTTGAATGACGGCTTCACCGGCGCTGGTCGCATCTGAGACGATGTATTTCATGCCGGGAACGCCATTAATAGCGCGTTCGATCATAATCAGGGACGATTGCACCAGGACATCGGCGCTGGCGCCGGGATACGCCAATGAAACCATGACACGGGGCGGGGCAATATCCGGGAACTGGGAAATGGGTAAGGATCGGATCGCCAGCAAGCCCATAAACAGAAACACGAGCGATAACACGATCGCCATGACAGGCCTTTTGATAAAAATATTGAACATAATTAATCTCTGGCTTAAAGGTTACTCTGTATATAATTCCAACTCCGAGCGAACCTTTTCGGGCGGCCTCAAATCGATTTTCACCTCTTCTCCGGAATGCACTTTGCGCAAGCCTTCGAGCAATACCTTGTCGTCGTCCTTCAACCCTTCTTTTACGATAAACAGATGCGGTAAATCGACTTCGATCTTGATCAGCCGTTGCTCCAGCTTGCCTTCTTTGTTGACGATGTAGACATAGGATTTATCCATGACTTCGAATACCGCTTTTTGAGGGATAAGCAACGCGTTTTTGTAGGGCTTTGCCATCAGGATCGTGCCCGTCTCGCCATGCCTGAGCAGCTTGTCCGGATTAGGGAAGGTGGCACGGAATTCAATATTGCCGGCGGTATTATCAAAATCGGCTTCAATCGTTTCAATGACACCCGTTTGCTTGAAAATCTTGCCATTTGCCATCTTTAGCTTCACCTTCCTGGTTCGATCATCCCCAGAATTGTGCATCTTGTAATCGAGATATTCGGCTTCCGGGACGTTGAAATAGACCCATAATTTGCTGATGTCAGACAGTGTGGTTAACAAAGCGCCTTCGTCGAGAAGGCTGCCATTCCTAACCGCCAAATGGTCCATAATCCCATCAAAAGGCGCGTTGATATCGGTAAAGCCCAAGTGGGTTTCCGCCATTTTCACTTCCGCCTTTGCCTTATCTAACTTTGCTTTTGCCAACGCCAATTCATTGACTGATACGATTTTTTGATCAGCCAACCCTTTGGTATTGAGGTATTCGATATTCATGGTATTCGCTTCGGCTTTTGCTTTTAAAAGCTCTGCCTGATAGATGTTGGGCATGATTTTGAACATGGGCTGATCCTGATGCACCAATTGCCCTTCATCCACAAAGATATTCTGCAAATACCCCCTTTCCAATGCCCGGACTTCAATATGCCTAATAGCATGAATCTGACAAACATATTCTTTCGTGACAGAAGTATCTTCACGGAGTGGAGTGGTTGCCTCCAGTTTAGGGAGATCTTCCTGTTTCTCGGTTTCTGCTGGATGGCAACCACTCATAAGGACAGCGATTAGGCTTAGGACTACAGAGGCTTTAGTGATCATTTTTTATGGCGCTAAGGGTTGGGGCTGCACAAAAAATTGGATTAGCCAACATCATTACTGTCCGAAGATTTCATCAAACAAATTCAATTGGTTAGGCATTTGCAGTTCCTCTGCATTGAACTCTATATTTGTAACCAATTGATTGAGTGGTATTTTTT
>NZ_AYLO01000111.1 GCF_000496735.2 Methyloglobulus morosus KoM1 | reverse complement strand
GCAATCCGCCCCGAAAAAACAGTTCGGCCCGCTCGTTGCTGAGTTTCCATAAACGGCAGAAAAAACTGTGCTTTTGAGACAAATAGGGCTTAACTTAATGGCAGTGAGGCTTGGGCCTGGAGGCAAGCCTCCCGCAGCACCCATCGGCCGATCGGCAAGATCAGCCCGCAATCTTCGGCGATGGCCACGAACAGTTTGGGAAGGACCAGCCCTAGTTCGGGGTGTTGCCAGCGGATAAGCGCCTCTACGCCGACAATCATGCCGCTGTTCAACTCGACTTTCGGCTGGAAATAGAGCACAAATTCGTGCCTTTTTAACGCAAAATGCAGGCTGGCTTCGATGGAATGACGATGGACGGCCCGGGCATTCATTTCCGATTCGAAGAACTTGAATTTATTGCTCCTGTTTTCCTTGGCGCAGAACATGGCCGTGTCCGCATTTTTCATCAAGGTTTCCGCATCAAGGCCGTTGTCCGGATAGATGCTGATGCCGATACTGACGTTGACATGGATATCGTGGCCCGTGATGTGGTGCGGCAGCCTGACCGACTCGATCAACTTTTGCGCACACAGCGCCGCATCCTCCCTTTGCTCAATGAACGGCAGCAGCACCACGAATTCATCACCGCCCTGGCGGCTGATGGTGTCGGAATGGCGCGCGCACCCGAGCAGGCGTCCGGCGACCGATTGCAACAGCTTGTCGCCGACCACATGCCCCAAGGAGTCGTTGATGTACTTGAACCGGTCCAAATCCAAGAACATCAACGCAAGCTGCCAACCCTTACGTCCTGCCAGTTCAATCGCCGAATTGAGCCGGTCCAACAGCAGGATGCGGTTAGGCAAGTCGGTCAGCACGTCATGGTGCGCCAGGTAAGCGAGTTGGTCTTTGGCCACCTTGACTTGTTCGGCCATTTTGTGCGCTTCAATTGAAACGGTCACCAAGTGCGCGTTGGCTTGTTGCAGCATAATGATAAGATGGTTGGACGCTGCCTTTAAGGTCTCTTCCGCCTGGATTTCCTTTTCACGCACGGTGGCACGCGTTTCCCGTATAACCATACTGTTTTCACGTTGGTCGGCCGTGCCGTCACGGGCAGCGGCAATATTTTCACTGGCATCGGCATTGTCTTCACGGTCATTGGCAGTTCGGTTCCGGACATCGGCGGCATTTTCACGGCGCCCTATCGCCTCTTCCCGCGAAGTGACCCGCTCCTCGCGCTTTAGGATGGCCGCATTTTTGGCATTGACGGCGTTTTCCCAGTCCGCAATGGCTTTTTCTTGGTCAACTAAAGGCGTGGTTGACACTTCCGGTTGGCTTAAGCCGTCAGGGCTTGTGGCGGTATCGTCATTATCATTGGTGGCTATGCCCATTTGGCTGTCCTATCTAGGGGCTGGCTGTGGGGTGGCCCGACAGGATGCCGGAATACCCCGACAAGGCCTCGCCAATGGCGATGCCTTCATCGGAGATATCAAACAAACGGATATCCTTACTGTGTGCGCTGCCACGCACCTTGACGACCGAAAGGACGCGTTTGAATTGCCCCGCGATTTCGATATAGCGCTGGACAATGATGGCATCGGCAAGGAAGGCGCTCCCAAAAGGGCTAAAGCGCAAGTCGGTGTAGCGGTCTTCCAGTTCCGAGGTCATCAATACCGCCACCCCCTTGCCAGTCAGCTCGGACACCAGCCGGTACAGTGAGCTGCGAAAATTTTCATGAAACTCCGATGCCAGCGCGAGTTCAAAGCCCGACAGGGAATCAATGACAAGGCGTTTTGCGCCCGTCCGGTCGATGATTTCGATCAGGTCATGCAGGGTTTGGTCAATGGATAAGTCCAGGTCATGCGTATCGAGCAAGCCGACCTGTCCCGCCTTTACCAAGGCATTCAGTTTACCGCTTAACAATTGTCTGGGGCTTTTCTCAAACGCCGCGATGACGCCAAGTTCACCCTTTCGTGCGCCTTCCGCGAGAAATTCGGTCGCCAAGACCGTTTTCCCGGAACCGGATGGCCCGACAACAAGCAGCGAATAACCGGTTGGAAGGCCTCCGCCCAGCATTTCGTCCAGGAAGGGAATTCCCATCGTAAGACGCTCTCCGCTAACGCCATCCTTGTTGGCGACCGCATCAGCGGATGCCTGTTTGGCGATCGCACGGGTGAATACCTGGATGCCTTTTTCACTGATCCGGAAGGTATGCAATCCGGGTGACTGAGATTGGCCGCGTATTTTTACCACCTGCATCTTCCGTATCATGGAATTGTGGTGCAGGTTTTGGGTCATCCACAGGATGCCGTCCGCCATGGTAAAGACCGGGCTTGATTCTGAAGCGGGCGACAAATATTCACCGATCAGGAAGGTGGTTGCTTGCCAACTGGTTAGCTGCAACCCCAACTGCTGGACAAACTGCTGCAACTCGGATACGCCTTGATTCCCTTCCTTCGCCGACTGCGCGACTGACCGAAACGAATCGACAAATACCAGGCTAGGCGCAAAGGCCCGCACTTCTTCGGCAATGCGAGACAAGACCCGGTCAAAATCCCCCTCCACCAAGTCAGCCGACAGGTTGACGAAGCGGATCGATTTGTCGACTTTACTGATATCAAAAAACGAAAATTGTTGTTGATAACGGAGCATCTTCAGGGCGGGTTCCCCGAGCACCGTGAAGAACAGCGCCCGATTGTCCGGGTTTGCCAGCGAAAACATGATCTGATGGGCGAGCGTGGTTTTTCCGCTGCCCGGCTGACCCGCAATCAGGTTGAACGAATATTCCGGTAAGCCGCCACCCAACAGGTCGTCCATGCCGGGCACGCCCGTCTTCAGGCGACGTATAGTTACTTTATTATTGCTCATCTATGTTTCCTGCCAGCTTATATCAGTCGCGTCAACGCCCCAAGCCGAGCGTAACAGGTGCTTTGTTAAATCCTCGCCAATTAACGAAGCCAGGATATCGGTAAACGTGGTCAGGAGCAGGTCGATTGCGGCGCTGGCTTGCTTGGGCGGTTGCCCTTCCAAGCTCATTTTTAATGCCGCGAATCGGTGGTCGTTTAGTGGTGACATTGGGCCATCCGCGAGCCAGGGAAATGTCGATTGGCTTTTGGATATACTTCTTACATAAATTGAATTGAAGCCACCTTCACCGACGATCGAAACGATTTGGGCAGCCAACGGCTCCCATAGGCCAATCGCAGCCTCCGCAAAATTTTCGTTTAGTTGTGCCGTGCGGCTGTTAATGATCTGGTGGCGCAGCAAATTGCTGGTTTCCATAGAAATATACTAAGGGTAAATAGGCCGACGCTGGTGAAATGCGGTCACCTTCAATCCTACGCATCTCACCAGAATAACAACGTGAATTAGTGGAATATTCGCTAGACCCCACTCTTTATCCAAAACAAACGCTTAAAACATTACAGGTTGGCGATGCCCTTGTCTGTTCGTTACCGCACATAATGGAGAGCATATAAAAGCCGTTCGAAATTTCATGTGACCGAAGACACAAACGTTCTTTATAAGCGGCCAGATAAACAAGCGCAACTGGGACTCGTGTTCCGTCGAATTCATAAACATGGCTATTAACAAGCCACAGGTTGCAGCAAAACCGGTGGGTACATGGCGCACAGCTTCAGCAAGCGGTTGGGGATTTTTTCCAGAGCCACGTGACTTTGGCGACATGATGGCTGTCTTCGCCAGCTCCGCACCCGCGCTTGCCGGGGCGCTTACCGCCGACGAAGGCATCATCCAGTTCGATGATGCCCTTGTCCGTCGACATATCCAGTAGATGCACCAAAACCACTTGGCCAAAGGCCAGTTTCGTTAAGCTTAACTTCAGATAGTCAATTTTGCTGACAGTGGCTTTATGTACGATACCGAACAGACATTATTCTATCCTGCGGCTAGACTTTATTTTATTTATCTTGAGGAGAACCCACATGAATTTCACTATCAAACCCGTATTACTTGAACCCTTACTGGCACTTGTCGTGGGGATATTGATATTGCTGGTAC
>NZ_AYLO01000110.1 GCF_000496735.2 Methyloglobulus morosus KoM1 | reverse complement strand
ATCCGCCCCGAAAAAACAGTTCGGCCCGCTCGTTGCTGAGTTTCCATAAACGGCAGAAAAAACTGTGCTTTTGAGACAAATAGGGCTTAACTTAATGGCAGTGACGCCGGAGCGTGGGAACGATGAAATCCATAACGCATAGAATGAAACCCCATATTTTTAAAAGCTGTTTACTTTCAATGGCACTGTTAATACTGTGTTTGCCAAGTTTTACGCTTGGCGAAGAAACAGTGCAGATTGATGTCTTTAATGAAGCACTAACGAAGCTAACTGCCGCTTCGATGCAGGAACGCAGTGCGGCGGTCGAACAACTGGCCGCTGTGCAAGAACCCAGGGCTATCGTTGTTTTGCAGGCCTTATTGGATGGGCATTTATTAAAGCTCAAGAACGACGGCAAACTCGTTATCGGTACCGACAACGGCACAGGTTATCAACTGAACGATGCTAAAACCGGACAGGATTTAGGTAGGGCTGACCGTGAAGCTACGCAAAAAATCACGGTCAATAATAGCCTTAGGACTTCGTTAAGAAAAACTATTGGACGCCGCGAGCTTATGGCAACTGACGCCAAAGTGCGGATTGGCGCAGTCCATGCCATTGCCAAAGCGATAGACCAAGAAGGCCTAGTCTTATTGCGTGATCGTCTCGCCATAGAACCGGACTCAAGCGTTCAAGATGAAATTAAATTGGTACTTGGCCTGGAAGACTTAAATAGCATGGACAAGACCATCCGACTAGCCGCCATAGATTTGCTAAAAAACCATGCCACTCAAGATGTAGTGAACCGCTTAAATACCTTGGTCGAAAAGAATGCCGATGGTAATTATGCGGAAGCGGATGCAGATGTCCGTAATCAGGCTAAAACGGCCTTAGTCGCGATTAATTCCCGATTGAAACTCTATGCCGGCATCGAAACCTTATTTTTCGGTCTGAGCCTAGGTGCTGTGCTGGTGCTGGCGGCGATTGGATTGGCGATTACCTTTGGTGTAATGGGTGTCATCAATATGGCACACGGCGAATTGATGATGCTGGGTGCATATACCACTTATATGATGCAGCAACTTATGCCGAATTCCTTGGGGTGGTCGTTGATATTGTCTATTCCCGCTGCGTTTATGATTTCCGCATTAGTGGGCATAGCCATCGAACGCGGTATTATCCGATTTCTTTACGGTCGGCCTCTGGAAACGTTGCTGGCGACCTTCGGGGTCAGCCTCTTTTTACAGCAAACGGTGCGGTCAATTTTTTCGCCGCTGAACCGCAGTGTCGCCACACCGGAATGGATGAGCGGCACTTGGCAAATTAACGATTTCCTTTCGCTAACCTGGAACCGTTTGTACATCCTGGTGTTCTGCTTACTGGTGTTCGCCTTATTATTGCAAATTCTTAAACATACCCGCTTGGGCCTGGAAGTCCGCGCTGTTGCCCAAAATCGCGGCATGGCAAAAGCGATGGGCGTTCCTACTGCACGGGTCGATGCTTTAACTTTTGGACTAGGTTCAGGTATTGCCGGTGTGGCTGGCGTCGCTTTAAGCCAAATCACCAATGTCGGCCCGAATTTGGGACAGGCTTACATCGTCGATTCTTTCATGGTGGTGGTGTTCGGCGGCGTAGGCAATCTTTGGGGAACGCTGTTGGCAGGCTTTACTTTAGGGATAGCCAATAAACTGCTCGAACCTGTTGCCGGTGCTGTCCTCGCTAAAATATTAGTCTTGGTGTTCATCATCCTGTTTATCCAAAAGCGCCCACGTGGTTTGTTCCCGCAAAAAGGCCGGGCGGCGGAGAGCTAACCATGTTGTCGACTTTGTATAGGCAAGATAAAACAGCAAGTTGGTTGTTGGGTGCCATCGCCCTACTTTCAGTGCTTGTCCCGTTGTTCAATTTCATTTTTCCTGTCGAATCGGCACTGCATTTTTCGGCCTACAGCGTTTCGATCATGGGCAAATACCTGTGCTTTGCGTTATTGGGATTATCGCTGGATTTGGTCTGGGGATATTGCGGCATCCTGGCTTTAGGGCAAGGCGCATTTTTTGCTTTGGGCGGCTATGCAATGGGTATGTACTTGATGCGCCAGATCGGCAACCGCAGCGTCTACGGCAATCCGCTATTGCCCGACTTTATGGTCTTCCTCAACTGGCAAGAACTGCCCTGGTACTGGTACGGCTTCGAGCAGTTCTGGTTTGCGGCGCTCATGGTCGTCTTGGTGCCAGGCCTGTTGGCGTTTGTATTCGGCTGGCTGACCTTTCGCTCGCGGGTGACAGGCGTTTACTTGTCCATCATTACTCAAGCATTGACCTATGCCTTGTTGTTGGCATTTTTCCGCAATGAAATGGGGTTTGGCGGCAATAACGGCCTAACCGATTTCAAAGATGTTCTGGGCTTTAATATACAATCCGAAGCCGTCAGGGCAAGCCTGTTACTGATTTCTGGCCTAATGCTTATTTTGGCTTTTATGGTCAGCCGTTGGATCATGATAAGCAAATTAGGCAGAGTAGTGACGGCAGTGCGCGACCAGGAAAGCCGTGTACGATTTTTAGGCTATCGCGTAGAACACTTCAAACTGTGGGTTTTTGTCTTCTCCGCCATGCTGGCCGGCATAGCAGGAGCCTTGTATGTGCCGCAGGTCGGCATCATCAACCCCAGTGAGTTTTCCCCCTTGAATTCACTAGAAATCGTCATCTGGGTAGCTATTGGGGGTCGTGGGACTTTATATGGCGCCATCGTCGGTGCAGTGCTGGTCAACTATGCCAAGACCTTACTAACTGGATGGGCACCGGAAATCTGGTTATTTTTCTTGGGCGCGAGTTTTATCCTGGTAACCGTATTTTTGCCCGATGGTTTAGTCGGTTTCTGGCAACGTCGCCTACAGGCGCAAAAACCATGAACGAGCTAGTGCATAAACCCAAAACGGGGGAATTGGATACCAGTCATGGGCCGATCTTATACCTAGAAGCGGTCAGCGTCAGCTTTGATGGCTTCAAAGCTTTAAATAACTTATCCATGTACATTGATGCAGGGGAATTGAGATGTTTGATCGGCCCGAACGGCGCAGGCAAAACGACCTTAATGGATGTTATTACCGGCAAAACCCGTCCTGATAGTGGTTCGGTATTTTTTGGGCAAACTATAGACCTGCTACAAATGGATGAACCCGCCATTGCCACGGCGGGGATTTGCCGGAAATTCCAAAAGCCAAGCGTCTTTGAAACCCTGACCGTATTCGAAAACCTGGAACTGGCCTTGGCGACAAATAAAGGCGTATGGACAACCTTGTTTGCCAAATTAAACGGGACACAACGTGATCGTATTGAACAGGTAATGGAAACCATCGGACTTACCGAACATCGGTTACACTTAGCGGGTATCTTGTCGCACGGACAGAAACAATGGTTGGAAATCGGCATGTTACTGATGCAAGAACCCAAAGTGATGTTGGTCGATGAACCCGTTGCCGGCATGACCCATCAAGAGGTCGAACGTACCGCGCAATTGTTACTGTCCTTACAGGGCGAACGATCCATCATTGTCGTCGAACATGACATGGAGTTCGTGCGGTCCATTGCCCAGCATCGGGTTACCGTATTGCATGAAGGTTCGGTGTTGACCGAAGGCACCATGGATGAAGTGCAGAACGACCCACGTGTCGTACAAGTGTATTTGGGGGACTAATGCTGAATATTGCCGGGTTAAATCAATTTTATGGCGGCAGCCATACCTTATGGGATGTCCACTTTGATATGGCTGCCGGTTCCTGCGTGTGCCTGATGGGGCGAAACGGGGTGGGCAAAACCACGTTATTGAAGTGCATCATGGGACTGATCGCTGTGCGTGATGGCAATATCAACTACGACGGTGCCGCATTAAGTCACGCCAAACCCGAATTACGCGCTGAATTAGGCATTGGCTACGTGCCGCAAGGAAGGGAAATCTTCCCCTTATTGACGGTGGAAGAAAACCTGAAAATCGGCCTGCGTGCGGTGCGTAAACAGGGTATTAAATCAATCCCCGAACATATTTATGATATTTTCCCCGTATTGAAACAAATGCTCAAACGGCGGGGCGGCGACTTGTCCGGTGGTCAGCAACAACAGTTGGCTATCGGTAGGGCGTTGGTGCTTAACCCAAAATTACTGATCCTCGACGAACCGACCGAAGGTATCCAACCCAATATCGTCAGCGAGATCGGCGATGTGATTATTCGACTCAATCGCACCAAAGGCTTGCCAACCCAGTTGCTCAAGGTCGGAGACGAAGCGAAAGATGAAATTCGCGAAGGCATCGTCAAAATCAAGAATGAACTGGGCGTGACGATATTGTTGGTGGAACAAAAACTACCTTTTGCGCGAAAAGTGGCAGACCAGTTTTATATTATGGATCGGGGACGCGGTGTCGCTGCCGGAAAAATGGCAGAGTTGAATGAAGACATGGTTAAGCGTTATTTGACGGTGTGAACACTGAGGCAAGTATTTATGAAAAAGCAAAGCATAACAAATGGGTTGTTGGCTATCCTGTTGACAGGTTTTTCTGCTCCCCTACTGGCACATACGGGTGTAGGTGCAACCCACAGCTTTATGGCGGGACTCATCCMCCCTTGGCTGGGCGTCGACCATGTCTTGGTGATGTTTGCCATTGGCTTGTGGGGCTGTGTCCAAGGAGGTAAGCAGATATGGGTATTGCCGCTGAGTTTTTTGCTGCTGATGGCAACTGGCGCAAGCTTAGGTTTTGCAAATTTTGCCCTGCCTTATGCCGAGCTTTGGGTCTCTTTGTCAGTGCTGGTATTCGGCTTGGTTATTTCGGTTAATTGGAAAACTTCCATAGCTTGGGCAATGGGCTTGGTGGCGGTGGTGGCGTTGTTTCATGGCTATGTACATGCTGCGGAAGCCTCAAACGGTGCAGATCAGATGGGTTATGCGCTGGGGTTTTTGTTTACTACCGCCGTTTTGCATGGCTTAGGTATTGCATCAGGTTTATTCGGAGCAAAAACATTCAGCCTTATGCGGATTAGTTTTGGCCTGATATGTACGGCAGTCGGCATACTGTTACTGGCAGGTTGAACAATCTTGGTAAACCAAGCGCTAGTAGCGCGCACACCAGCTAAAGGTTGGCAAGCCCGGTTGCAACTGGGCTTTGCACAAAGTGCTGGGAAGACTTTGCTGGTCAAGCGCGAACATGTTGGGCCTTTAACCGTACAACGACCGTTTTATCCTGAAGGTGGCGTGTGCCATGTGTATATCCTGCATCCGCCGGGCGGAATTGTGGGCGGTGATGACCTGACGATAGGCGCCAAAGCCGCCCCCCATAGCCATGCACTGATTACCACGCCCGCCGCAGGAAAGTTTTATCGCAGTTCCGGTGTACAGGCTGTACAAACAGTGCAGATCAATATCGCAAGCGGTGCGACAATGGAGTGGTTACCGCAGGAAACTATTATTTATGAAGGCGCACAGCTAAAGTCTTCGGTTAAGGTCGATTTGGCGACAGATGCCCGTTTTATCGGTTGGGAAATTTTGTCATTAGGCCGACCCGCCTGCGCCGAAAATTTTGATTACGGCTTAGCGGATTTGAGTTGGCAGATTTTTTGTGAAGGCCGTCCACTATTATTGGAACGCCTCCACCTCGATGCTAAGGCTTTTTCTGCACGGTGGGGGTTGCAAGGTTATTCGGCATGTGGCACTTTGTTTGCCACGCCAGTCGGTGAGAAAGGCTTTTCGGCTGTCCAGGAATTAATTGGCGATAGCAAAAACCGTGGTGTTACGCGCATTGAAAACCTGCTGGTCTGCCGGGCGTTGGACACCAGAAGCGATCGGCTGCGTGGTTTTTTTGAACAGGTTTGGGCGATTGTAAGGCCTGAAGCCTTACAACGTAAGGCCTGTGCGCCACGTATATGGGCAACTTAAGTAAAGCCGCTCATGGTGGGCTTGTCGAACCCTGCACGGGTCTGCTATATAGAAGTAACCGGATTGGAATGTAACTATGCAATTAACACCACGCGAAAAAGACAAATTGCTGATATTTACTGCTGGCCTTTTAGCCGAACGGCGTAAAGCCAGGGGGCTTAAACTAAATTACCCAGAAGCCGTGGCATATATCAGTGCGGCAATCATGGAAGGTGCAAGAGACGGTCAAGCCGTTGCCGAACTAATGGAATTGGGTCGTACCCTGCTCTTTCGGGATGACGTTATGGAAGGCGTTGCGGAAATGCTGCCGGATGTCCAAGTAGAAGCCACTTTCCCTGACGGCACCAAACTGGTGACTGTCCATAATCCAATCGAATAGGAATAGCTTATGATTCCAGGCGAAATTATTACTCTTGAAGGTGAACTCGATTTGAATGTGGGACGCGAGGTGATTCATGTGCTGGTAGCCAACAGCGGCGACAGGCCTATCCAAGTCGGTTCGCATTATCATTTTTTTGAAACCAATCCGGCTTTGCATTTCGACCGCCCCCTAACGCGCGGCTTTCGATTGGACATTCCGGCAGGGACAGCGGTGCGCTTCGAACCCGGCCAACAACGCGAAGTAAAATTGGTTACGTTTGCTGGCTTGCGCCGGATTTACGGTTTTCGCCAAACGGTAATGGGCGCATTGGAGTTGGATAGATGAGCCGGATTAACAGACAAGCCTATGCCGACATGTTCGGCCCTACGACGGGTGACAAGGTACGCTTAGGGGATAGCGGCTTGTTTCTTGAAGTTGAAGAAGACCGCACCGTTTACGGTGATGAAGTCAAATTCGGCGGCGGCAAAGTAATCCGTGACGGTATGGGGCAAAGTCAGCTTGATTCGCTCACGGCAGTCGACCTGGTCATCACCAATGCACTCATCGTTGATTACTGGGGCATTATCAAGGCAGACCTCGGTATCAAGAACGGGCGTATTGCGGGGATCGGTAAGGCAGGCAACCCGGATACCCAACAGGGCGTGGATATTGTCATCGGCCCTGGTACGGAAATTATTGCTGGCGAAGGCCAAATATTGACGGCAGGTGGTATAGACGCGCATATCCATTTTATTTGCCCCCAACAAATCGAAGAAGCTTTGATGTCGGGCGTGACGACCATGATCGGAGGCGGCACAGGGCCCGCTACGGGCACGAATGCGACGACCTGTACGCCTGGGCCTTGGAATATCCGTCACATGCTGATGGCCTTGGATGACTTCCCGATGAATTTCGGTTTGCTGGGCAAAGGCAATGCCAGCTTGCCTTCTGCATTGGAAGAGCAAGTCCACGCTGGTGCCATGGGACTAAAACTGCATGAAGATTGGGGCACGACACCCGCAGCCATTGATTGTTGCCTTTATGTCGCAGAGCAATTTGATGTGCAGGTCGCTATCCACACCGACACCTTAAATGAATCGGGATTTGTGGAAGACACCTTTGCGGCATTTAAGGGTCGCACCATTCACACCTACCATACCGAAGGTGCTGGTGGCGGTCATGCCCCAGATATTATTAAAGCGTGTGGCGAACCCAATGTGCTGCCCTCTTCCACCAATCCCACCCGGCCTTATACAGTCAATACGGTAGACGAACATCTGGATATGCTGATGGTCTGCCATCACCTTGACCCCGGTATTGCCGAAGATGTTGCCTTCGCTGAATCACGCATTCGCCGTGAGACCATTGCTGCCGAAGACATACTGCACGACCTGGGAGCATTCTCGATGATTTCTTCCGATTCCCAAGCCATGGGGCGGGTCGGCGAAGTTATAATCCGAACCTGGCAAACCGCGCATAAGATGAAAGCACAACGAGGCCAATTAAAGGAAGATACGGCGCATAATGATAATTTCCGTATCAAGCGCTATATCGCCAAATACACCATTAACCCTGCCATTACACATGGAATTTCCCATGAAGTGGGTTCGATTGAAGTGGGTAAATTGGCAGATTTGGTGTTATGGCATCCGGCTTTTTTTGCCGTCAAGCCTAGCCTTATTTTAAAGGGCGGGTTTATTGCCGCCGCACCAATGGGCGATCCGAATGCGTCAATCCCAACGCCACAGCCGGTGCATTATCGGCCTATGTTTGGGGGATTCGGGAGGGCTGCGTCGGCAACATCGATGTTCTTCTTGCCCAGAGTCGCTGTCGAATCAAATGTTGCAAAAATATTGAAACTCAAAAAGCAAGTGGGAACGGTAAAAGGGACGCGTACTGTCGGCAAGAAAGATTTGATCCATAATAACTACCAACCGAAAATTGAAGTCGATCCGCAAACTTATGAAGTTCGTGCTGACGGTCAGCTTTTAACTTGCGAACCGGCGACGCTATTGCCGTTCGCCCAACGCTACTTTTTATTTTGAGTATGCTGAAATTGACTGAATTAGTGGCTGACTCGACAACGTCTGATGATGTGGTGACCTTGCCTTATGAAACCCGTCAAAAAAGCCGCCTCTTAAGCCAGACCGATAGCGGGACAAAAATCGGGATCTTTTTGCCGCGCGGTCAAATGTTAAGCCACGGCTTGGTATTGAAAGGGCATGACGATTATCGCGTTCGGGTGAATGCAGCGGCTGAATTGTTGTCCGTAGTACGCACCGATAACCCCTTACAATTCGCCCGCGCCTGTTATCATCTGGGCAATCGCCACATTGCTTTGCAGATCCTGCCTAACGAATTGCGTTTTTTGGCCGATCACGTCCTAGACCAAATGCTGGCTGGACTTGGATTAACCGTCACCCATGAATCACTGCCCTTTGAGCCGGAGCAAGGCGCTTATCACGGTCATGGTCACTGAATTGTCATTGTTGCGCTTACTGCAATTGGTCAGCCCAGGTTTGCCAATCGGGATGTACAGTTATTCCCAGGGAATGGAACGCGCAGTCGATGACGGTTGGATAGCTACTGCATCCGAAGCGGAAGAATGGATGAGCGGCATCATGGAAAGTTGCCTAACAGGTATCGACTTGCCCATATTGGCAAGGCTCTATGTGGCATGGAATAGCGATGATGAAGATAGTGTCTGCCATTGGAGCAGGACATTAATCGCGTACCGTGAAACCGCAGAACTAAGGGCAGAAGACAGGCAAACCGGTCAAGCCTTGGCGCGCCTGCTTTCTGATATGGGGATGCCCACCATGCAGGCCTGGATACGCAAACCAGAAACCACACTTGCTACGGGATTCAGTTTTGCCGCCGTTAACTGGGGCATCTCAAATGACCAAGCAATGCTGGGTTATTTATGGAGTTGGCTGGAAAATCAAGTTTTATGTGCCGTCAAATTAATTCCGCTAGGACAGGTGGCGGGGCAACGCTTATTGGCGGATTTAGCCGCGACCATACCGGGCCTAGTTGACAAGGCTTTACAACTGAGTGATATTGAAATCGGTGGCAACGCATTCAGTTTGGCTTTAGCCAGCAGTCGGCATGAAATGCAATATTCAAGACTCTTTCGTTCGTGAGGATAAAATGAATAACAAACAGATATTACGGGTAGGTATCGGCGGCCCAGTGGGTTCCGGCAAAACAGCATTAGTGGATGCCTTGTGCAAGCATATGCGCGGTGATTTTGAAATCGGCGTTGTCACCAATGACATCTACACCCGAGAAGACCAACAGTTTTTAATCCGCAGCCAAGCCCTACCGGAAGAACGGATTTTAGGCGTAGAAACAGGCGGTTGCCCGCATACCGCCATCCGTGAAGATGCGTCCATGAACCTCGCTGCGGTCGATGAGCTAAGCCAGCGTTTTGAAAACCTCGACTTTATTATCGTCGAGAGCGGCGGCGACAACCTCAGCGCTACCTTCAGCCCAGAACTCGCTGACCTGACTATTTACGTGATCGACGTATCGGCAGGCGACAAAATCCCCCGCAAAGGCGGCCCCGGCATCACCCGTTCCGATTTATTGGTCATCAATAAAATCGACCTTGCGCCTTATGTAGGGGCATCGTTGGAAGTTATGGATCGGGATGCCAAGAAAATGCGTGGATCACGACCATTTGTTTTCTCGAACTTAAAAACGGGCATCGGCCTTAAAGATATTGGCGATTTTATTGTTGAACAGGGCATGTTGAACTAAATAGTGATATCGTCCACTTTAGTGCCAACCTGCACCTTAATCTTTAAATAAGTATTACCTTCACTTTGTCAGGCACTGCCGATTAAACCCAATCAATTTTTATGGGGTATTTGTTACTATGCACATAAGCTGTACTCGACATTTCCAATCCTGAGGTCAAATCTCAAGCCATTGACATAACGCACAGACTGGAGGAACAAGCTCATGCCAAACCATTTCATGAACATTCCCGACTGGTTTTCCTGGGAAAACCAAGGCGCAGGCATTGGGGCAGCCGACCTGAATGGCAATGGATTGCAAGACCTCATAGTAATCATGGTTGATGCGCCGCCCGGCCAGAATGCGGCAAATTACCGGATTGGTCGAAACCTGGACAATAAGGGAATGGTTACCGGCGGTTGGAGTGAATGGAAAGCCGTCCCGGATTGGTTCTCTTTTGAAAACCAGGGTTCGGGCGTTGCGGCATGGGATCTGGACGGGGACGGACAGTCCGAACTGATCGTCTTCATGATCGACAACCCGAACGGTAAAAACCAAGGATTTTACCGGATAGGTAAGCAGCTAGATGTCGATGGCAATGTACACGGCGGTTGGGGCCCATGGGTTCCGGTGCCGGACTGGTTTTCCTTCGAAAACCAGCATGGTGCCATTGCTGTCGCCGACCTGGATAACGATGGCCACCCAGAATTGATCGTGTTCATGATTGACAATCCTGGCGAACTGAACCAAGGCCTGTACCGGATAGGCAAGAAATTGGATGCCAACGGTAATGTAACGGGCGGCTGGACACCGTGGCTACCCGTCCCTGGCTGGTTCTCCTGGGAAAACCAAGGCGCGGGTATTGCCGTTGCAGACATGGGCAATGGTATTCGGGATCTGGTCATCTTTCATATCGATAACGCTATCGGCCACAACCAGGCTTTCTTCAAAGTCGCAAAGCAGGTCGACGCAAATGGTAATCCGGCTGGCGGATGGGATGCGTGGATGGGCGTACCCGGCTGGTTTTCCTGGGAAAACCAAGGCGGCGGTATTGCCGCCGTGGCATTGGGCGGTACGCCGAAACTGCTGGTTCTGATGGTCGATAATCCGCCAGAACTGAATGTCGGCCTCTACGAAGTGGTTGACCTGGTCGAAGACCCAGCAATCCATGGGCAATGGGAATTATTGCCTTATCACTCCGGTGTCTTGGCCGTCCATGCCGCCCTGTTACCTACCGGTAAAGTGCTGTTCTTTGCGGGTTCTGGCAGTAGTCAAGTGCGTTTCCATAGCCATGACTTTGGTGATGTGGACAAAGGCGTGTCAATTAGTGTTGTTTGGGATCCTTCAGCCGCCACTGGCCCAGGGAACCCCAACTTTTTCCACCCGCCCACACTCGATGATGCCAACGGGAAACCTTTCGATATGTTCTGTTGCGGCCATACCTTTCTCCCCGACGGACGTTTGCTGGCTGCCGGAGGGACGTTGGATTATGGGCCATTCCGAGGCCGCACCGAGGCGGCTGTGTTTGATCCAACCACCCAAGACTGGTCTTTCGTCAAACACATGGCGCATGGCCGTTGGTATCCCACATTAATTACACTTGCGGATGGTCGTCTTCTAGCAACAACCGGACTGGATGAAGGCTTTGCCAACAACCATAACCAAACGCTAGAAATTTATTCTGCCGTGACAGATACTTGGGAGCTTAAGCATTTTGCGCCTGGATTTCCAGGACTGCCCTTATATGCCCATTTGTTTCTTCTTAAGGACGGAAAAGTCTTTTTCTCTGGCGGTCGAATGGACGATGAACTGGATGTCCAGCCGTGCCTTTTCGACCCTAACCAAAACCCAGTCCATACCCAGCCCGTGAACGACCTGCTCGATCCGATATTGCGTAACCAATCGGCCAGCGTAATTCTGCCGCCCGCGCAAGACCAGAAAATCATGATTATGGGCGGCGGCCCTGCCGGAAAACAAAACCAGACCGACTCAACCGGCATGGTGAGCATTGTTGATTTTAATGCAGCCCATCCCAACTATGTCGCCGCTGCGCCCTTGCTGCTTCCACGTATCCATCTGAATGCAATAATCCTGCCTGACCGCACGGTCTTTGTCAGTGGCGGTTCCCTCAAACAGGAAACAATCCCGTTAGCGCGATTGCAGGCGGAACTCTATGACCCTTCAACCGATACTTGGCACATGATGGCAACTGCCATAGTGCCAAGGCTTTACCATTCTGTCGCCTTGCTGCTACCCGATGGCCGCGTAGTGGCGGCAGGCAGCAACCCTTTTGGTGGCCAATCTGTCGCCTGGGAACCCGCCGATCCGCAAGAAGAAATGCGGTTGGAAGTGTTTAGCCCGCCTTATCTGTTCAAAGGGCCTCGACCATCTATCGGGGCCGTTCCGACGGAATGGGGATATGGAAAAACCATTACTGTCAAATCAACACAAGCAACGTCAATTCGTTGGGCCAGTTTGATCCGCAGCGGTATAACGACGCATTCCTTCGATTGCGGCCAACGCCTGGTCGACTTAGCGATAGTTTCCCAAACTCAAGCCCAACTAAAAGTCCAAGTAACCCATGAATCCGGCATTGCGCCGCCAGGTTGGTATATGTTGTTCCTGACGGATACTAACGGAATTCCATCCGTTGCAAAATGGATTCATTTGGCATAACCAAGGCCCATGCATGGTCCATCATTATTAAACACACAACTGCATTGGTTTTGATTGGTCTCGCTAAACTTCACAGCTTGCTTCATCCATTTAAGCAACTGCGGATAATTCTATCCTCAGCTTACCAGGACTTGGGATGGATAAACGGTAAGGTATTGGTTCCGTTCTCGCGGTGAACTATAGGCATATAGGACAGCCAAACCCAAAAGCATCGACTTGCTCGGAGTTCCCTTGTTAGTGAATAATTCGCCCGCAAAGAAACCTCCCAATGTGCCGCCACAAAGGGAGGTGTAAACCAAGCAGGGATATCAGGAAATCCTGCTTGAAGGCACCACACACGCTTGAAGAACCAAAATACGGCTAACTGGTACGCCTTACCATATTGCTATAGATAGCCGCACTTGCAAATAATAGGGTCGAGATTACGAATTCACCGGAAACAAAACTCCACATACCGATGATGAAAAGAAGCCCGATCAAGATATCTTTATGTAAACTACTCATCGACACACCTCTATCACTGTAAATAATGGATAACAGGCATCTAAATGGAAGATGCATGAGTTATATCAAGCAGAATGTATGCCAATTTTTTATGTTTTTTACTACCCACCATATTGTTCATTAATTACAATCGCTTATTAACAAAATAATGGGCGATAGGCATTAAATTAAACAATCAATTAAATATTTAAGCGTTACAAATGTGCAATAAAGCCAGTTGATTGCACCATTTAAGCCACTGCTGTTCAGTGATTCGAATAATTTTTTTAGGCAAACAGCACGCAACAAAACGGGGCAATTATTGGGTTTCTGCCAGAAAGCCAACCGTTTAATTTTGTTGATAACCGCTTATGATTTCCTATAATTGTCCTACACTTAGTCATGGATTTTTATACGATGCAGTTGAACCCCATATTGCCTGTAAGTTTAAGGTAAAGCGAATGTCGCCCAAAAACAAAGACACCCTATCAAACGTATGCTAATCAAGCCCGACACTATTGAACAACTGTCCAGCACAGAACTGCAAACGCTATTGATCCAATACCAGTCTCGTCAGCTTGAACTTGAACAACAAAATAGGGGGCTTTCTGAGCAAATCGCATTGTTGGAAAGCCATATCGTCAAAAAAACTGACCAGCTAACCGACAAAAATAACACCCTAAAGAAAACCATTGACGAGCTGAATTATTCACGGCATCAACTGCTCGAACGCGAAGCCAAACTCAATTCCATCCTAAATGCCTCAATTGAGGGCATTATCGTCATTGATCCTGCCGGTGCAATCGTCTCGGTGAATACGGCGGTAGAAAATATTTTTGGTTATCATGCCGAAGAGTTAATTGGCAACAGTATTAGGCTGTTGATGCCGATTGCCATGCGAAAAAACCAGGATCTTTACCTTGAGAAATACCTGCGTATTTTTATACCCAAAGCCTTGGGGCAAATCAGGGAAGTTGAAGGCTTACGCAAGGATGGCCTGCTCGTTCCGCTGGATATGACTGTTGCTGAATTTCCGTTGGATGGGGTGCGTTATTTTAGTGGTATAGTGCGGGATGTGAGTGCGCGGAAACTTCAGGAACAACAAGAAAAAGAACACCTGGAAAAACTCGCCCACGTCACCCGCGTTGGCCTCATGGGTGAAATGGCTTCGGGTATTGCCCATGAGGTCAACCAACCGCTTTCTGCTGTCGTCAACTATACCCAGGTCTGTATGCGCCTGCTTCAAAGCGAAAACCAGGATATGGCCAAAATCGGCGAAATCATGCAAAAAGCCAACCAACAAGCACTTAAGGCAGGCCAAATAATCCATAGCATGAGGGAGTTTGTAAAGCACCGCAAAATTCATCGCTCCACAGTCGATATCAATGACTTAATATACGATGCGATTAGCCTATTTGAGTCCGATTTTAAGCAAAACTTGATCTCCATGCGATTTGAACTGACCAAAAGCCTACCCAGCGTATTCATTGACCGGGTACAGATCGAGCAAGTACTGCTCAACTTAATCAGGAACAGTATCGATGCCCTAAAGGAGTTGCCGCAATTTACCCAACGGCAACTCTCGATAGAATCCAGCCTTAATCCTATCAATTACATTGAGGTCAGGGTTAAAGATAACGGGCCTGGACTTACGCCGCAACAACAAGAAAAAATATTGACGCCTTTTTTCACCACCAAATCGTCCGGCATGGGCATGGGCCTATCCATAAGCCGATCTTTGGTAGAATCCCATCATGGCACTTTGCATTTCAATAGCAAAGAAGATAAAGGCACCACTTTTTATTTTACATTACCGACGGAGAACACCGACTATGGACGAAACGAAACCTAAAACCCTGGTTTATTTGGTTGACGATGACTTTTCTGTAAGGGATTCCCTGAGCATGCTCATCGAATCGACCGGACAGGATGTCAGGTGCTTTGAATCCGCCGATGATTTCCTGAATAATTTCGACCCAGACCAAGCCGGTTGCTTGATCCTGGATGTCCGTATGCCTAATATGACCGGCCTGGAGCTTCAAGAACAACTGGTGCGCAGGGATTTTGCCATTCCTATCATCTTTATCAGCGGACACGCCGATGTGCCTGACTCCTCAAAGGCATTCCGGGCGGGTGCCATTGATTACATGGAAAAGCCTTTTGACAGCGAAGTCCTGCTCAAACGCATGCAGGAAGCGATCCAAAAAGACCTGGATACCCGTGTTTATCAAGCAGAAAAGCGTAAATTAAAAAAACGCTTGAGTTTGCTGACGCCTAGGGAAAACGAAGTGCTTGTCTTAATTGTCAAGGGGCTTTCAAACAAAGAAGCCGCCAAACAGCTGGATGTCAGCAACCGCACCGTTGATGTCCACCGGGCAAAAATCATGGAAAAAATGGAAGCCCAAGACTTAGCTGAATTGACCGTCATGGCGATGCATTGCGAGTTGATTTAATATTACCCGGCAAATAACCCATCCACCCGCTGAAATCCTTTAGGCAAGTTTAGGCCCCGATTAGCACGATTACCGGAGTAATGTGCAATATCGTTAGTTTTCAAGGTCAATTGCCTTTTGCCGGAAACAATCACTAATTGCCCGTTGGCGGGAATGGTTGCCATAGCAATCACACGGTCTTTATCGGCAGATAAATCTTTGGTCGGTATCTGGATAATCTTATTACCCTTCCCTTTTGCCAGTTCGGGCAAGTCGATGACAGGAAAAATCAGTAAGCGCCCTTGCAGTGTGGCGACCGCCAACAAATCGCCCTGGTTTGCAATCGACGCAGGTCTTACAACAGTTGATTTGTCCGGCAATGAAATTAACGCCTTACCTGCCTTATTTTTAACAAACAATTCTTCTATCCGGACGCGGAAACCGTAACCCGCACTGCTGGCAAGCAATACCCAATCATCAGGATTGCCGGCCAACAAATATTTGAATAATGACCCGGCCGGCGGATTCAAGCGTCCCGTTAACGGCTCGCCCTGGCTTCTGGCGGAAGGCAGGTCGTGTGTGGTCGTGCTGTACACGCGTCCAGTGGAATCTAACACATAGACCGGCTGGGTTGAGCGGCATTTCACTGCATCCAGGAAACCGTCGCCGGAACGGTAACTTAAACTTTCGACATCGAAATCATGACCTTTTGCAGCACGTATCCAGCCTTTTTCGGACAGGACCACGGTCAAAGGTTCATTGGCGATTAGTGCCGTGGTTTCCAATGCTTGTGCGGCTTCCCTAGCGACAATAGGCGAACGGCGGTCATCACCGTATTTTTCTGCATCCTCTTCCAACTCGGATTTAATGAGGTTATTGAGCAATTCTTTTGAGCCTAAAATCGCTTCCAATTGCTTACGTTCCTGTTCCAATTCGGCTTGTTCGCCCTTAATCTTGATTTCTTCCAGTTTGGCAAGATGCCTTAATTTTAATTCAAGTATCGCCTCAGCCTGGATGTCGGTGATACCGAAACGTTCGATCATGACGGCTTTGGGATGATCTTCAAAGCGGATGATGGCAATCACTTCATCAATGTTGAGAAAAGCAATCAGCAAGCCCTCCAACACATGCAAGCGTGCCAGCACTTTGTCCAAACGGAATCGCAAACGCTTACGCACAGTCTCCGTACGAAAAGCCAGCCATTCAACCAAGATTTCCCGCAGGTCTTTGACCTTTGGCCGCCCATCCAGGCCGATCATGTTCATGTTGACACGATAGCTTTTTTCCAGGTCGGTCGTGACAAACAAGTGCGACATCACTTCGTCGATATTGGTGCGCTTCGATTTTGGCATTAACACCAAGCGAGTCGGATTTTCATGGTCGGACTCGTCGCGCAAATCCTCAATCATGGGCAATTTCTTCGCCAGCATTTGCGCGGCGATTTGCTCCTGCAATTTAGAACCTGACACTTGATAAGGCAGTGCGGTAATAATGATATTGCCGTCCTCCTCATTGTATTTGGCACGCATTTTGATCGAACCACCGCCAGTTTCATATAACTTGCGGATTTCATCGCGCGGCGTGATGATTTCGGCCTCGGTTGGGTAATCCGGGCCTTTGATATGTTCCAGCAGTTGTTCCAACGGCGCATCGGGTTTGTCGAGCAGATGAATACAGGCTCCCGCCACTTCCACCAGATTATGTGGTGGAATATCGGTCGCCATGCCAACTGCAATGCCCATCGTGCCATTCAACAGCAGGTTGGGCAGCCTTGCCGGCAAAATAACCGGTTCTTTTAAAGTGCCGTCGAAATTGTCCGACCATTCGACCGTACCCTGTCCCAATTCGCTTAATAAGGTTTGGGCGTAAGCTGTCAACCGTGATTCGGTGTAGCGCATAGCGGCAAAGGATTTCGGGTCGTCCGGCGAGCCCCAATTGCCTTGCCCGTCGATCAGCGGGTAACGGTAAGAAAAATCCTGAGCCATCAGCACCATCGCCTCATAACAGGCGGAATCGCCGTGCGGATGGAACTTACCCAACACATCGCCCACCGTCCTGGCGGATTTCTTATATTTGGCTAAGGCGGTCAAGCCCAATTCGGACATCGCATAAACAATACGCCGCTGCACCGGCTTCAAGCCGTCAGCGATATGCGGCAAGGCGCGATCCAGGATCACGTACATGGAGTAATCCAGGTACGCCTTTTCCGCGAATTCCTTTAACGGCAGGCGTTCGAAATTATCTTGTACGGCACCCATTCTCTTCACTCTTCCTCGGTTATCTCTTTGTTTAAGGCACGAACTTTTTCCAAACTTTCCTGGCGTAATTGTTTACGGATTTGTGCGCCAGTAAAACGTCGTTTTTCCGCTTCGGATTCCAATATTAACTGTGGCACTGCCATCGGTTTGCCCTCATCATCTACGGCCACCATCGTGAAATAGCAGGACGTGGTATGGCGCTTATCATGCGTCCGTAAATTTTCTGCGACTACCTTGATGCCGATCTCCATCGATGACCGCCCGACATGGTTGACGTGCGCCAAAAAAGTCACCAGTTCGCCAACATTGACCTGCTGCCGGAAGAACACCTGATCCAGCGCCGCCGTGACCACATAGCTTTTGCAATATTTCGCCGCGCAGGCATAAGCGACCTGATCGAGTAACTTAAGCAACGAACCGCCGTGGACATGGCCGGAGAAATTCGCCATATCGGGGGTCATGAGGACGGTCATGGTGAGGTATTTTTCTTGGTTGGGCATTTGTGTTCTTATTTCTGTGGAATGGGGCTTCAATTCGCTCAAACCCAATTGCTATTTACGGTTCTTCCAGTAATCCGGTTGCCGTCTTATGTGCATTATCGCAACAATTTCAATTTGTTCCGACGCTAATCTAAAAATGACTGCGTAAGGAAAATGCAGCAATCGGCACTTTCTGGCACTCTCGTCAATTTTTCGGTAAATGAGGGGATTACGGCAAACCCTGGTTATCGCATCATCAACAGCTTCAAGGAAACGCTTTTCCAATCCCGCTTGTTGGGATTTGTAAAATTGTATGGCTTGCTCCAATTCCTCACGCGCTTGAGGATGAAAGTAAAACTTCATAGATAGCGTTGTCTTAACTCAGCCATGAAGCTTCCCCCATCTATTAAAATTGAAGGATCGGCATCAATTTCATCGCACCGCTTTTTTATTTCTTGTCGCCAGGCAACAGACACATTGAAATCTTCTTCATAATCCAGGCTTTCGAGCAATATTTCAGCGACATAAGCCCTTAAAGCGGGTTCGAGTTTTAATGCCTGTTCAGTGATGGTTTCAATATTCATAAGTTACTTCCAGTTTTTGCGTTAGCACTATGCGATTCAACATAAGCATCCAGAAGACGGCGAATCATCCGTTGATATTGCGTGTGATTTTTAGTTGCCTCAGCCTTAAAAAAATCAATGCTCTTTTTGCTTAACGCAAGCGTAACCTTAACGCCTTCTTCATTAAACGCCAGTTCGGCGGGAGAAGGCAAGAAATCGGCGATTACCTTAACGTCGCCCAAGGGTTCATTGGTGTATTTGATTTTCGCGCTCATAAATTGCCTTTCCTTTGCGCCAGTAACCAGCGCCAATAATTCGTATAACTGAGGAACGATAAGTAAACCGTACCGTTAAAATCCCACCATTTACCTCACCAAAACAATAAAACCGTTCTTCGGTTTGGCTATGGGATTCGTCTTTGGCAATAACACGGCGTGGATCAGCAAAGGCATATTGGGCAACCGCGAATGAAACCCCATATTTTTCAAAATTTAGCCGATCCTTTTCTGCATCCCACTCGAACCTTGTTTTTGCCATCGGTTAAGGTTAACAAATAGCCATATAAATAACCATACGCTTATATGTAAATAAGTCCGTAGTAGGTTTAGAAACCTGATAGTGAACTCCAACTTTGTGTTGGGGTACGTTCCTCAGCCCAACCTATGCGCTATAAGACTTAAAGCGATTAACCTTGATGAAGTATAACGAAATCGAGGGATCAGAAGCTTCGTTTATCCTCGATTCGACTGCGTTACATTGAAAATAACTGCTGAACTGCATATAAATATTTTGTTTTTGTAAATTGATTGATATTGAACTTCAAATTCAATTTTTTCTTCGATTTGTGAATATACATTTGTGTCCGTATTTAGGCTTGTATATCTGGCATTGTTAATAAAGTATAGGCTTTAGCTCGCCGTTCCATTTGAGCATCAAAAGCATGACGGAATATTTAAGCATGTCTTTGCTTTTGCTGTAGCACTTCG
>NZ_AYLO01000109.1 GCF_000496735.2 Methyloglobulus morosus KoM1 | reverse complement strand
GCCTTGAGCCTGTCGAAAGGCGGTGTGTGCTTCGACAAGGCTCTCCTGAGCTTAGTCGAAGGGCTCAGCACGAACGGTTCAGACATTAAAAGACCGAATCTATAAGCATAAATTTTTTATAAAGATAATTATATTCAAGGTTTGCACTAAAGTCGGAAATCCTGAATTTTGGATGATTGAACAAAGTATAAAAAGCATAGACTAAATCAATACGTAGGCAATACATTAATAAACTGATTGGTTAAAATTATTCTAAAGATTAGATATATTTAGTTTTATCCTAAGAAAAAACATAAGCTAGCCGACTCAGGCCCATCCGTGGGCTAACCCATTATCGCTTGCACTTTGTCCAGTTAATCTAGGAAACCTGCCAAATCCTATCTAACACCTAGTTACCTTCGCCTTGAATTCAAAGTGAAAATGCCTCACTGGGAGTTATCAATTTTTATAGGCGTCAGTTTCCAGATTTCATTATTGTATTCCGAGATAGTCCGGTCCGTGGAGAATTTACCGCTGGCGGCACAGTTGAGGATGCTCATGCGTGTCCACCGTTCGGAATCTTTGTAGGCGGCCTCTACCCGTTTTTGTGCATCAACAAAGCTGCGGAAATCGGCAATCGTCATCCACGGGTCATGCGGACTTTTCAGCGATCCGATCAAGGCATCAAATATGCCGGGCTCAAACTGGTTGAAATGCGCCCATTCGAGCAGGTTCATCACCCGTTTCAAATCTTCATCCTGCTCAATAATAGCGCACGGGTCGTAATGATGGCGGCTCGCTTCGACTTGCTCTTCGGTCAAGCCGAAAAGGAAAAAATTCTCGTTGCCCACTTCTTCTAGGATTTCGATGTTGGCCCCGTCCAAAGTACCGATGGTGATTGCGCCGTTCATCATAAATTTCATATTGCCAGTACCGGAGGCTTCCTTTCCGGCGGTTGAAATCTGCTCGGAAAGATCGGCACCTGGGCAGATAATTTCCATTGCCGACACGCGATAGTTGGGGAGAAACATTAATTTCAGCTTATCGCCAACATCTGGATCGTTGTTGATTACACTGCCGACATTATTGATTAATTTGATAATTTTTTTCGCCATGAAATAACCCGGCGCCGCCTTGCCGCCGACCAATACACAACGGTTCGTCCAGTTTGCGGTATCGCCGCGCTTAATGCGGTCGTAAAGATGGATTGCATGCAGCACATTCAACAACTGGCGTTTGTATTCATGGATACGCTTGACTTGCACATCGAACAGCGCATCAACGCTGAGATCTATATCATGCTCCTGTTTCTTTAACGCGATCAGCTTCTGTTTTGCGTTAAGCTTGATTTGCTGCCAGCTGTTGCGGAAAGCCTTGTCGTCAGCATAAGGCACCAGCTTTTTTAACAAGGACAAGTCCGTTAGCCAGCCATCACCGATGGTTTTGGTGATTAAATCTGCCAATTCGGGATTGCATGATGCCAGCCAACGCCTGGGCGTAACCCCATTGGTCTTGTTGTTGAATTTTTGCGGCCATAATTCGTAGAAATCGCAGAACAAGCCTTGTTGCAGCAGTTTGGAATGCAATTCGGCAACGCCGTTGACCGAATAACTGCCCACTATCGCCAGATACGCCATCCTGACTTGCTGCTCATGGCCTTCTTCGATGAGGGACATACGGGTGAGCCTGTCCTTATCACCCGGCCAATGCGCAGAAACTTCGGCGAGGAAATGGACGTTGATGTCAAAAATAATCTCCAACAGGCGCGGCAATAGTTGCCTGAACAAATTCACCGACCACCGTTCTAGGGCTTCCGGCAATAAGGTGTGATTGGTATACGCCATCGTGCTTTTGGTGATTTTCCAGGCATGATCCCAGTCCAGGCCGTAAATGTCCATCAGCAAGCGCATCAATTCGGCGACCGCAATGCTGGGATGGGTATCGTTAAGCTGGAAGCAGTTTTTGGCGGCGAATTCGGTGAAATCATTGCCATGCCGCCCGACCCATATCGAGAGCACATCCTGTAAGCTCGCGGAAGCCAACAGATATTGCTGCTTTAAGCGCAGGACTTTGCCGTTTTCGCTGGCATCGTTGGGATACAACACCATCGTGATGTTCTCCGCACTATTTT
This sequence comes from Methyloglobulus morosus KoM1, assembly GCF_000496735.2. Taxonomy (GTDB): domain Bacteria; phylum Pseudomonadota; class Gammaproteobacteria; order Methylococcales; family Methylomonadaceae; genus Methyloglobulus; species Methyloglobulus morosus. The sequence goes on along the minus strand of NZ_AYLO01000109.1, from coordinate 34,555 downwards.
TGGCGGCGACCGCTTCGGCGTAATCACCTTCGTTGAATTCCTGCAAGTCGAATTCCTCGGTTGCCGTGGCCTTCCATAGCCGTAACGTATTGACTGTGCCGTTTTGATATCCGGGTATGGGGGTATCGTATGGCACAGCCAATACATCGTGAGTATCAATCCAGCACACCCGCTTTCTGCCGCGTTCATCAATATGGGTTTCCGTACGGCCACCAAACTTGATAGCCTGCTTGTACTCAAAGCGTTCAATTTCCCAGACGTTGCCATTTCGCAACCAATGGTCGGGCTTTTCGACCTGTTCGCCATTGATAATGAGCTGTGAAAACATGCCGTATTCATAACGCAGGCCGTAACCCGTAACAGGTAAGTGCAAAGTGGCGCAACTGTCGATAAAACATGCGGCAAGACGGCCCAAGCCACCGTTGCCCAAACCCGCATCGAATTCGCTATCGATAAGCTCTTCGATTTCAAGCCCCAAGTCATACATGGCTTGTTCGGCAACACCCGTAATCCCCAGGTTTATCATGGCGTTACTCAACGTGCGTCCCATCAGGAATTCCATGGACAGGTAATTCGCACGTTTGCAATTGCTTTCCTTGTAAGCGTTGTAGGTTTTTTTCCAGCGCTCGATCAAGCGGTCACTAATCGCTAAAGAGAGGGCTTCGTAAGCGTAATGCAGGGACTTACAGTTCTCGTCCCGACCCAGTCGATGGCCATAATAGCGTTGAAAATCAGCCATTAAGTGCTGTTTTTCCATCCCTAATTCTGGGAGCGTACAAATACTTGTGCTTGGTCTACTGATTTTAAAATTTCTGTGTGGCATAGGTTGTTCCGAGTGTCGTATGATGACAATACTACCCTGATTGACGATTAATTAAAATTTTTTAGTGCAAATTTATAAGCCGTTGACTCAATAGAAATTTTAATTATCTATTTTGGTGCGAAACGCACTCAATCTGTGCTGAGTTATGTATTTTTTGACGTTCATAAAAAAATTTCCAGATTAATCATAAGCTAATATCCATATTGCGGCTATTTGTGCGGGAGATAGGGGTTGTTTTGGCCAATTTGGCCAAAAAAATGCGCATATCTGGACAAAATCGGTGAACTTAGGCACAATTAGACGCTAAAATTCATCTTAACCCGACCAGTAGTGTGGCCATGGCGACAATTACCGTATTAAACGGCCCCAACCTCAATTTATTAGGGCTGCGCGAGCCAAACCATTACGGTTGTCAAACCTTGTCCGACATCAAGCAATGCCTGGAGCAAAAGTCGGCAGAATACGGCCATCAGTTGAATTTTCACCAAAATAACGCTGAACATGAAATCGTAGAACTGATTCATCAGGCCTATCAAGCCAAAGTTGATTTCATTATCATCAATCCGGCGGCATTTACCCATACCAGCATTGCCATTCGAGATGCTTTGCTGGCTACCCGTATTCCGTTTATAGAAATTCACCTATCGAATGTACACGCCCGAGAGCCCTTCCGTCACCACTCTTATCTTTCCGATATCGCGGTGGGTGTGATTTGCGGATTGGGCGCGACAGGATACGAATTGGCATTCCAAGCCGCCCACCAAAACTTAATCGCATTTGAAAATAATAAACACGAGAAATAAAACTGATGGACATTAGAAAAATAAAGAAATTAATCGAAATTTTAGAGGAATCGGGCATAGCCGAGTTGGAGATTAAGGAAGGCGAAGAAGCCATCCGAATCAGCCGGTATTCTGCTGCGCCTGTCGCTTATGCGACCGCTCCCGCACCATCCCCAGCGGGCCATGTAGTGAGCGCATCTATTGCGCCTGCTGCTGCAGAAGAAATAATATCGGGGCATATCGTCAAATCACCGATGGTCGGGACATTTTACCGTTCCGCTTCCCCTGGCACAAAAGCCTTTGTTGAGGTCGGCCATTCGGTAAAAGCCGGGGATACCCTGTGCATTATCGAAGCCATGAAAATACTCAACCAAATCGAAGCAGACAAGAGCGGCACAGTCACCAAAATCATGGTGGAAAACGCTGAGCCTGTCGAATATGGTCAACCCTTATTCATCATAGAATAACATCTGGACGAGAAAACCATGTTCGATAAGATAGTCATCGCCAACCGTGGCGAAATAGCCCTGCGTATATTGCGGGCTTGCAGGGAATTAGGGATCAAGGTGGTTGCTGTCCATTCTGAGGCAGACCGGGACTTAAAACATGTCCGTTTATCCGACGAATCCGTTTGTATAGGCCCTGCCGCCTCCATCGACAGTTACCTGAACATCCCCGCCATCATCAGCGCAGCGGAAGTGACCGATGCCGAAGCGATCCATCCAGGCTACGGATTTTTGTCTGAAAATGCCGATTTTTCCGAGAAAGTAAAGCAAAGCGGCTTTGTGTTTATTGGCCCCAATGCCGATACAATACGGCTGATGGGCGACAAGATTTCCGCCAAGAATGCCATGTTGGCGGCGGGCATCCCCTGCGTACCCGGCAATAATGATCCGCTAGGCGACAATGCCAAAAAGAACCTCAAACTTGCACAAGAGATCGGTTATCCGGTTATCATCAAGGCAGCGGGCGGCGGCGGCGGTCGCGGTATGCGTACGGTGCACACAGAAGCCGCGTTGTTGAACGCCATCGCCATGACCAAAGCAGAAGCAGGCACAGCCTTTAACAATGACACGGTGTACATGGAAAAATTCCTGGAAGATCCGCGCCATATTGAATTTCAGGTCATGGCGGATTCTCACGGCAATGCGATTCACCTAGGGGAACGTGATTGTTCCATGCAACGCCGCCATCAAAAAGTCGTTGAAGAAGCCCCGGCACCCGGCATTACTGAGGAACAGCGCAAGTTGATTGGCGAGCGTTGCGCCAAGGCCTGTACCGATATCGGTTATCTGGGCGCAGGAACTTTCGAGTTCCTGTATGAAAAAGGTAATTTTTACTTTATCGAGATGAACACCCGTGTCCAAGTCGAACATCCCGTCACTGAAATGATAACGGGCTTCGACATCGTCAAGGAGCAGCTACGCATTGCCGCAGGATTGCCGTTGTCCATTACCCAAGAACAAGTCAGGTTGACCGGACATGCCATCGAATGTCGTTTGAATGCGGAAGACCCCAGGACTTTCATGCCCTGTCCCGGCACGATAGAGCAGTTCCACATGCCGGGCGGACCAGGCATCCGCTGTGAAACTCATATTTACAATGGTTACAAAGTACCGCCTTATTATGATTCCATGATCGGCAAGCTGATCGCACACGGCGAGGACCGCAAAAGCGCAATCGCACGGATGAACACCGCACTGAGCGAAATCATCATCGACGGCATCAAGACCAACATTCCGCTCCAACAGGATATTATGAATGACAGTGCGTTTGCAGCAGGTGGGCAGAACATACATTACCTGGAAAAAAAGCTGGGCATAACTTAACCCTGCCGGCATTAGCCTGGACAGCCTATTGAGCTAATGCCCTACATTATTTTGGATTGGTTAAACAATGGCCTGGCATCAAATTTCCGTCATTTCCAATGAAGAGACCGCGCCCAAAATTGCCGATTATTTCGGCGACCTTGGCGCGGTATCGGTTACTTATATGGATGCCGAAGACGAGCCGGTTTACGAACCCGCCATCGGCGAGACCAAAATTTGGACGAACACGCAAGTGATCGCGCTATACGAACTGACTGCCGATCCGGCACGGATAAGAAGCCAGATGCTCAAGCATTTTCACCAAGAAAGCCTTAATGACTGGAGATTTGAGGTCATCCAAGACCAAGCATGGGAACGCGCCTGGATGGAGCATTACCGCCCCATGAAATTTGCCGATAAACTTTGGGTTTGCCCAACGGGGCAAGAGCAACGGGAAGAAAATACGGTTTGTTTAATCCTGGATCCGGGCTTAGCTTTCGGTACGGGCACACACCCCACGACGGCCCTGTGCCTGGAATGGTTGGCAAGCCATGACTTAAAGGGGAAAACCATCATTGATTATGGTTGCGGTTCTGGCATCTTGGCGATAGCCGCAGTACTGCTGGGCGCAAAGATTGCGTATGCCGTGGACATCGACCCCCAAGCCATTACCGCCACCCAAAGCAATGCGGAAAAAAATAATGTGCAGGATAAAATCCTACCCTACTTGCCGGAACAGTTTAAATTAATCAATGTGAAAGCTGATGTCGTTTTGGCCAACATCTTGGCGAAACCTTTAATTGAAATGGCTGGGCAAATTACTGGCTTAATGGTTTCAAAAGGCCAACTCGTCCTTTCCGGCATTCTTTCCGAACAGGCCCATTCTGTTACCACCGCATACAGCCCTTTTCTGCCTTTAACCGAACCTGTCCAGCAAGAAGATTGGGTTAGGTTGGCAGGATCCAAACCCTGACCGAGATGTTTACCCAGTGCCCTGAATGCCGCCGCACTTACCCGGTTTCAACCAAGCAATTGCGTGGTAAAAAAGCGCAGGTTTTTTGCAGTGTCTGCAACAAAAAATTCAAGCCTACGACCTTATTGGATAAGAAACCCACCCCATTGTTAACGGAAGCCAAGACCGAATATATACCCAAGCCGGAAACCAACCCAAAACCTAGTCCGAGAAAAAAGGCCGAGTCCACTTCGTTTTCACTTGACATGAGTGGCCTACTCAGAAAGTTTGGCCTAAATACTGCCACTAACGACACGACACCGCCAGCACCCACCCCTGAGCGCTTGCCTTGGGAAGTTGAAACTAAATCGACGGATATAAATTGGTTTGCAGGCTTCGTTATCGGCACCTTACTGTTGCTTGGGCAATTCATCTATTTCGAAGGCAGTAAGCTGAGTCAAAATGTAACCTTCCGCCCCTATTTAGAAAAATTGTGCAAAGGAATAGGCTGCCAAATTGCGGATTACCAAAATCTTGATGAATTTGAAGTGCTACAAGGGTCTTTTATACCGAATAGCGACAATACCATTACATTCAAGGCGGTTATCAATAATCGAGCGCCTTTCAAGCAACGGCTGCCGAATATCAAGCTCACCTTGTTTGATTATAACGAGCAACGGCTAGCCCAACGGATCTTCAATCCCAAAGACCATATCCCCGGTGCGGGAAAACATTTATCCATTGCACCGGATGCAACGGTGTCCATAAGCTTAAGCATTGCCGCCCCGAAAACGCCGATTGGCGGCTATACCATAGACCTTGTTTATTGATCCAGATGGCTCACGACGAAATACATTTAAAGAAGAACGAAGACAAACGGCTTAGGCAAGGACACTTGTGGGTGTTCAGCAATGAGGTCGATACCAATCGCACCCCGTTAGATCAGTTTGCCGCTGGCGATTTGGTTCAGGTGAAAGCCAGTGACGGCAAGGTCATGGGGACGGCTTATATCAATCCGCAAAGCCTGATTTGTGCAAGACTGTTGTCGAGGAAAGGCAATCTTAAATGCGGTGTCAACTTTTTTAAAGAGCGGTTAACGACAGCATTGGCATTGCGCGAAAAGCTGTTCGACAAACCCTATTACCGCTTGGTATACGGCGAAAGCGATGGCTTGCCGGGTTTGGTGATAGACCGTTTTGGTTCGGTACTGTCCGTGCAAATCACAACCGTAGGCATTGAGATTCGGAAAGACAGCCTGATTGCCGCACTGGTTGAATTGTTCTCGCCCACTGCAATTGTTATGAAAAACGACAGCAGCCAACGGGAACTGGAAGGACTGGATTTAGAATCCTGCATCATCCACGGCGAGCTTCCCGATCCGCTAATCATTGAAGAAAACGGCGCGAAATTCAAGGTAGATATTCTGGGCGGACAAAAAACTGGCTGGTTTTATGACCACCGATCCAGTCGGGCATTATTGGCAACATTGACAAAAAGCCAGCGCGTATTGGATTTGTTTTCTTACACAGGTGCATGGGGCATTCCGGCCGCATTGAACGGTGCCAACGAAGTCGTTTGTGTCGATGCGTCCGAAAGCGCTTTGGCATTAGCGACGGACAATGCCATGCTCAATGGTGTTGCGGACAATATGCAGTTCATCCGTAGCGATGTCTTCGATTTTCTCAAACAAGCGCGTCAAGAGGGGCAGCTTTATGACATAATAGTGCTGGATCCACCTGCGCTGATTAAACGCAAAAAAGATTTCAAGCAGGGTTATGAAGCCTACCGCCGATTAAACCATCTCGCGCTCCAAGTGCTTGCTAAACATGGCATTCTGGTTTCGGCATCCTGCTCGTATCATTTGAGCGCAGAAAACCTGCATGAAATATTGCGTTCATCAGGTCGCCATATCGACCGCCATCTCACATTTTTTGCTTACGGCGGCCAAGGCGGCGACCATCCGATTGATCCTGCAATACCGGAAACGGCGTATTTGAAAACCTTTTTTTGCACAGTCTCAGCCAGCTTATAAATCCTTGAGGCAGTATTCGTGGTCACGGTAAAATACAACAAAAACTGCGATCTTTGCGGGTTGCCAGTCGAAATTGATGGTTTTTCCTTGGAGGCCAGCCAGGATACGAAGTCGTTTTGCTGTGCCGGATGCCTGAGCATTTACCAACTTATATACACCAACAACCCACTAACAGAAAACAAAGATCAAACAAATAATAACAATGAGGATATTTAATTAATGAAAGCGTGTGAAACCTGCACCAATCGCGTTGAAATAGGCAAAAACCACAATCAGATGTCTGTTTCGCGTAGGGCAATAGGCTTGTTTTTCGTCTATGCGCCAATCGTTACCTTACCCTTCGTATTCGCCAGTGCGTACATGACCTATTTCCACCTATGGTTGGTCGGCGCCAAGAATGTCAAGAAATTTACGGATTATCTGCCTGCCAAGGAAAGCCATCGCTATACGATGAAAAATCAGATTACCATGAAGCCCAGTTTTGGCTTCAGCCTTTCCCAATATAAGCTGTACTGGATTTTGAATTGCACTTGGTATTGCCCAGTCAGCGTCGCCGTGTTTGAATGGCATGCGTATATGGTCAAACTCGTGGAAAACTGGTGGTGTCCCTTTACCCATGAGAAAAAAGAAGGTTACGCCAATGCCAAGATCGACAAATCATTCTGGCATATTTATGAAGAAGACATTGCTAAACTCGAGCCGGAAGACCGTGACAATCCAATCTGGAATGAAGATACGGACAAGCCCGTCCAGTAATTTTTTATTCAAGCCTAAATATAATTCAGTGTTATTTCGCGCATCATGCAAATAGGCCCTTATTTATTGCCCAATAAGCTGATATTGGCCCCAATGGCTGGTATCAGTGACCGCCCGTTCAGGAGTATCTGCAAAGAATTCGGTGCAGGGATGGCGGTTTCCGAGATGGTGGCCTCTAATCCGGCATTACGCGGAAACAAGCAAACTTTGCTGAAAACCAATCATGACGGCGAAACTGGATTGTGTTCGGTGCAGATACTCGGCACAGACCCTAAAATTATGGCGGATGCCGCAAAATATAATGTCCGGCGCGGCGCCCACATCATCGACATCAACATGGGCTGCCCTGCCAAAAAAGTCTGTGCGGTGGCGGCGGGTTCGGCCTTATTGCGTGATGCCGACTTGGTGAAAAAAATTCTCGATGCGGTAGTCAACGCGGTTGAAGTCCCTGTGACCTTGAAAATCCGTACCGGTTGGGACACCCAAAACCGTAACGCCGTGGAAATAGCCCAAATTGCGGCATCTTCCGGCGTTGCCGCCCTGACTGTCCATGGCCGAACCCGCGCCTGTAAATTTGAAGGCCAAGCTGAATACGAAACGATTAAGCAGGTCAAACAAGCGGTCGGCATTCCCGTGATCGCCAATGGCGATATTGATTCTGCTGAAAAAGCCCAATTCGTACTGAATGTGACTGGGGCGGATGCCCTTATGATAGGACGTGCGGCCCAAGGCAACCCGTGGCTGTTCAAAGAAATTCATGAATTTATTTCAGAACGGAAAGTTATTCAAAAACCAACGGTTACTGAGATATATTCAACATTAATGGCACATCTTGAAAAACTTTACAGTTTCTACGGGAATGTGACTGGTGTTAAAATAGCCCGAAAGCATATCAGTTGGTATTTCAAGCACCTGGATTTTATCAGCCAGGACATAAGACAAACGATAAACCAAGCAACCCAACCGATCCAGCAAACGCTGCTGATACAGTCGGCGTTTACCTCATAACAATAACGATAATGCTGCAAGCTATGGCTACTTTCGTGCAAGGCAATGAACCTATTGAAACCAGCGATCATGTGACTTTATGTACACCGTTGTCTGTACATGTCAAAGGCACGGTATCGCGTTACCTGGAGCAATTGCATGGTCATGATGTCAATGATTTATATAGTATGGTTATGGCTGAAGTTGAAAAACCTTTGTTAGAAGCCACCTTGGAACATTCTGGCCACAACCAAAGCAAGGCGGCCAAAGCCCTGGGATTAAGTCGCAGTACGTTACGCAAGAAAATGGATATTTACGGGCTTTCTTAAACGTTGAGGAATGCCCAGGAACTTCCCCTGCTTTACCCATTTATCCTCAAACCCACTACATGAACAAAAAAATTACCCGCGCATTGGTCAGCGTCTCCAATAAAACAGGTATCGTGGATTTCTGCCGCGAACTCGGCTTGTTGGGCATAGAAATCCTATCGACTGGCGGCACTGCAAAAACGCTGGCTGAACACCAGGTTAAAGTGACTGAAGTCGCCGATTATACGGACTTTCCTGAAATGATGGACGGCAGGGTAAAAACCTTGCACCCTAAAATTCACGGCGGCATATTAGGCAGGCGGGGTGTAGACGATGACGTGATGGCGGAAAACGGCATACTACCGATAGACTTGGTGGTGGTTAATTTATATCCGTTTGAAGCGACTATCGCCAAACCTGATTGCGACTTGGATACGGCTATCGAAAATATAGATATAGGCGGCCCCACCATGATACGTGCTGCCGCCAAAAATTATATCGACGTGGCCGTTGTCGTCGACCCTGCGGATTATGCCAATATCATCGCCGAATTGAAAACAGGCATCGACCTTAGCTTGCACACACGCTTCAAGTTGGCGATAAAGTGTTTTCAGCATACCGCCCATTACGATACCGCCATCGCCACTTATTTGGGCACGGTGAGCGGCGACGAATTCCCCGAAACCCTAAATTTGCAATTTTACCTCAGCCAACCCATGCGTTATGGCGAAAATCCACATCAAAAAGGCGCTTTCTATAGTGAATTTGATCCAGCCTCCGGCACGATAGGTTCGTCAAGGCAGCTTCAAGGCAAGGCCCTGTCCTATAACAACATTGCCGATGCCGATGCGGCGTTGGAATGCGCCAAATCTTTCACCGAACATCCGACCTGCGTGATCGTCAAACACGCCAACCCCTGCGGTGTCGCTGAAGCGGATACGCTGTTGGAAGCCTACAATAAGGCATACGCCACCGACCCCACCTCTGCTTTTGGGGGCATTATCGCTTTCAACCGTGAACTCGATAAAGACACGGCAGCCGAAATTATCGGACGGCAATTTGTCGAAGTCATAATCGCCCCATCATTCAGCAGTGCGGCACAAATCGTCTTGGCAGAAAAAATCAACTTGCGCATTTTGCAATGCGGTGAATTCAGCCACGATGAGTCGTCTACGCTGGACTTCAAAAAAGTGAGCGGTGGGCTGCTGGTGCAAGAGAAAGATTCTGGGGCGGTCAATAGCGCCAATTTGACAATAGTCAGCACAAGGCATCCCTCCGAACGGGAGTTAAGGGACATGTTATTTGCCTGGAAAGTCGCCAAATTCGTCAAGTCCAACGCCATTGTATACGCCAGGAATGGGCAGACGATAGGGGTGGGTGCGGGGCAGATGAGCCGTGTCTATTCCGCCAAGATCGCGGGCATTAAAGCGGTCGACGCAAACTTAGAGGTGGTCGGTTCCGCCATGGCATCGGACGCCTTTTTCCCGTTTCGGGATGGCATCGATTCCGCTGCAGAAGCAGGCATCACCGCGATTATCCAACCCGGCGGTTCCGTCCGCGACAACGAAGTAATTGCAGCGGCTAACGAGCATAATGTCGCGATGGTATTCACCGGAATGCGGCATTTTAGGCACTAATAGGCTAAAGGCGCAAAGCGAAAAACAGCGTATACTCTTAGCCCTTCACCTTTAAACTGATACATGAAAATATTGATCGTCGGCAGCGGTGGGCGCGAACACGCCTTAGCCTGGAAAGTTCAACAATCTCCGAAAGTCGAGAAAATTTTTGTCGCTCCCGGCAATGCCGGAACAGCGCTGGAATCAGGTGTTGAAAATGTGGCCATTGCCGCAACGGACATACTTGGATTGTTAAACTTTGCAAAGCAAGAACAGGTCGACCTTACCATCGTCGGCCCTGAAGTGCCTTTAACAATGGGCATTGTGGACAGTTTCCAAAAAGCGGGATTGAAATGCTTCGGCCCAACGGCTGATGCAGCACAACTGGAAGGCTCGAAAAGTTTTTGTAAGGACTTCATGGTCAGGCACAACATCCCGACCGCCAAATACCAGAGTTTCACTGACCAGCAACAAGCAATCGCCTATATAAAAACCCAGGGAGCGCCCATTGTAGTAAAGGCTGACGGACTGGCGGCAGGAAAAGGCGTTGTGGTAGCGCAAACCGAGCAGGAAGCCATCACAGCGGTTGAAGATATGCTCTCGGGCAATGTTTTCGGCGCGGCGGGAAGTCGGGTAGTCATCGAAGAATTCCTGCTAGGCGAAGAAGCCAGCTTTATCGTCATTGCCGATGGCAAACATGCCTTGGCGATGGCAACTTCCCAAGACCATAAGGCACGGGATGACGGTGATAACGGCCCCAATACGGGTGGTATGGGCGCTTATTCCCCAGCACCTGTGGTCACGCCTGAAATACATCGGCGCGTCATGGAAGAAGTCATCGCACCTACTTTGGCAGGTATGGCGGCAGACGGCCATCCTTATACAGGTTTCCTCTATGCAGGTTTAATGATTTCTCCCGATGGCGCAATCAAGGTATTGGAATACAATTGCCGTTTTGGCGACCCTGAAACCCAACCCATCATGCTGCGCTTGAAAAGCGATTTAGTGGAACTTTGTGAAGCCGCTTTGGCGGGCAATCTCGACCAAACCAGCAGTGATTGGGACAACAGGGCGGCGTTGGGCGTGGTCATGGCAGCAGGCGGCTATCCTGATGCTTATCGACAAGGTGCGGTTATTACCGGATTACCGCACCAGGAAACGGACGGCACTAAAGTCTTTCATGCCGGAACTAAAACCCAGGGCAACGACATCGTAACCGCCGGCGGCCGTGTCTTGTGCGCGTGTGCGCTGGGCGACACGATTAAAGAAGCCCAGGCTAAAGCCTATGGATTGGCTAATAGTATCCATTGGGATAATGCCTATTACCGGAACGATATTGGTTTTAAAGCGATAAAGTAATCGCATTAACTGATTTGTATTTTCCGAAACGTCAAATTGATACGCTGTGTTTTGTGCGCCTTCGTTTTGGGCACCGAATGTACCCAATACCGTTGGCACATCCCGCCCATCACCAGCAAATCACCGTGTTGCAGCGTAATATTCAATGACTGTTTGCTTTTTTTATGATGCATTTTAAACAGGCGTCCTTCCCCCAAACTTAAAGATGCAATCGTAGGGTTAACGCCCAATTCCCTTTCATCGTCGGCATGGCAACCCATTGAATCCTTGCCATCCCGATATAAGTTAGCCAACACGCTGTTGAAGGCGCAATGACATTGCTGTTCCACTTTTTCCTTAATGGCGTGCAACTCCGATGTCCACGGTCTTGGTTGGTGGTTGACTCCCGAATATTCGTAATAAGCCTCACGGTCACCGTACCAACACATCAAGCGGGGGACTTTGACCCACTTGCCAAAAATAAAAATATCTTCCTCTTGCCACTGTAGGTCGGACAATAACTTGGCAAACAATTGATCAGATTCAACGTGCCCGTAAAATTCCCTGATTAAGATCAACTCCACCCCATCGGCCAAATTAAAATCGATGAGCCGACTGTCTAAGCCAAAATTTATTTCTGCTTGCCTCAACTTGGACATTGCTCAAAAATCAACGGAGGCCTCGAAATAAAAGCTCCTTCCTTGCAAAGGCAAATTGGAAGGTAGGGTTGTGCTCGGAAAACCCGCCGGTTCCAAATTTTTAGAGTCAAACGCGTTTCTAAGGGAGGCAGCAACGTTCACATGCCCGTACAACCGCTTGCCGCGCAGGGTAAAATCCACGGTTTCATAATCTTCCAATGGCCTGGTGTCGCCAGGATCGCGCGCCCTGCCGCCCAACCAATTCAATTGCGACTGGAATTGCCATTGCGGCATAAATTGCCAGATGCCCGCAAAATAAATTTGGTGTCCTGGCACCCCGGCTATGCGCCTGTCGGTCGCATCGTTTCGTGCATTTTGCCAGGCATAGTTACCCAATAAGCTCCATTGTTCAGACACTTTCCAACTCCATTCCCATTCCGTGCCATAACCGTCCAGGTTGCCGAAGTTGTTGTATTGCAATATCCCCGAACGTGTTGGTGAAGGTGAAATGCTGATGAAGTCATCGATGTGGTAGTAATACAGGTTCAGGGCCGTCCTAAGCGCAGAGGAAGGGCGATAATCGAACGCCCATTCGACCGTATTGTTGATTTCTGGTTTTAAGTTCATATTGCCCTGGCTAAGGGGACTGTTTTGCGAACCCAGTTCGACAAAACTAGGCGCCCTAAATGCCCTGCCATACAACAGCTTGCTTGTGAGTTGCCTATTGATGTCCCACACTAACGCAAACCTGGGGTTAACCGTACTGCCGAAATCCGAGTAATGGTCATAACGGACCCCCGCAGTCATGTGCCAGCCGTCGGTAATCTGCCATTCGTCCTGTAACAGAAGGGATCCGATTTTCCGGTCGGTGTTTGTCAAAAACGCAAAAGGCGTACCGGAATTGTCTACCAAAGCGGCATCCGCCACAGGCGGCAGGGGTTTACCGAATGCGTAGTTACGACGGTCTGTAAAGCTCAGTTCCTCATACCGGAAGCCAGCGGTAAACCGAAATAAGTGTTTGTCCAGGCCCTTATACAAGGAAGTCAGCTCGATAGATGGGACTTTCTGCACATGCCTGATATCAACGACTACCCCTTTGGGGAAAAGCGTCAATTGTGTCGGGTTGAATTGATCTATATCGCCAATGGCATTGACGGGCAAACGTGTGTTATCCGGGAAAAGGTTGACAGTGGCATTGACATCGGAATGCAAATAACTCAGGTGCGCCAGGAACTCCCAATCATCAAGCCAATCTTCGGTCGAAAACCGCATGTCGCCCAAATATTGTGCGCTGTCAGCGGAACCTTTGGGATCCAATGCCCCGCCAGAACCAGACCGTGTGCCTATATCAAGGCCATTGAACGCCCAGAAGCCAATATCCCAATGTTTACGCTTCAGGTTCACGTGCGTATTCAAGGCACTAAAACGGGTATTCATGGCACCGGGTGCCAGGGATGCGTTCGTCCCAAATGCCCGGTCAAGAAGGGTTTGGCTGTCTTCTTTAATAATCCTGCCGTTGTCGCCCGCAGAATGCTGGTATTGTAAGCTGGTGGCGATGTCCCAACCTGCCCACTGCGTTCCGTTTTGCCCCCAACCGCTTTGGGTATCCCAATTACCTGCCCGCACGCCCAACTGGGTGCCATTGATGTCCTTGGCTTTTTTGGTAATGATATTGATGACCCCGGCAAAAGCATCGGAGCCATAGACGGCAGAAGCGGGGCCACGGATTACTTCAACGCGCTCAATAGCCGCTAAAGGCATATCAATTGATGATTCTGTAGAGCCCCGAAAAGCGGTGCTGATACGCGTCCCGTTCAGCAAGAACAAGATTTGTGAGTTATTTTGGTTTGCAAGCCCCCGGATATTGTAATGTATGTCATTGGACATGGGCTGCAGGCTAGCGTGTATCCCCGGGACAGTTTCCAGCACCTCGTGCAATTCTGTCGCGCCCATTGCCCTTATTTGTTCCGCAGTGATGACACTGGTTGACCCGGCTGATTGGTAACTGGGCCGGGGTGTGCCTGTGGCTATAGAAACTGATGTTTCCGCCAATTCGGCAGGGGTCATTGAAAAAAATTCTTCCATTTCGTCATCAGCGGCATGGCTTATGGCCGCACTTAAAACGAGCACCATGACTAAACAGCTACTGATTATTTGCCTTTTGACTTTCATTTTTACATGCTATCAAATAGAGTCGTTATTGATTTGAGCTCATCCAACGGGACTGGCTTACCGATGCCATAACCTTGGGCATAATCAATGCCTAATTTTTTGAGTAAATTAAAGATTGCTTCATTTTCAACAAATTCGGCAATCGTCTTTTTATTCATCACATGCCCGACTTCATTGATGGATTTCACCATCGCCAAATCGACTTCATCCACAAGAATATCTTTAACGAAAAGGCCGTCAATCTTGAGGTAATCCACGGGCAAATGTTTTAGGTAAGCAAACGAGGACAAACCGCTGCCAAAATCATCCAACGAAAACAAACAGCCTTGTTCTTTCAGTTGGTTAATAAAGTGAGTGGCATGGGATAAATTGGAAATGGCGGCGGTTTCCGTTATTTCAAAGCATAGCTTATTGGTGGGTACATTCCACTGCTGAAATTGGCTTGAGATAAATTTCAACATGGATTCATCGGAGAGCGACAATCCCGACAGGTTAACCGAACAAAGGGACAATGTGCTAAGAAAATCAGGCCGTGTTGCCAGCCACTCCAGTAAATTGCTGATGATCCAACGATCCAGTTCAGAGGCCAAGTTATAACGCTCGGCAGCAGGCAAAAAGGCACCGGGTGGGATTATATTGCCACGGTCATCCCGATAACGGAGCAAGGCCTCAAAATGCAACCCCTCGTCAGTGTCATGAAGCGGCACAATGGGTTGCCCATACAAGATAAACCGTTGTCGTTCCAGGCCTGAACGAATTTTTTCCACCCATTGCATCTCCCCTTGTCGGATCGCCAATTCTTCATCGTCGGGGCTGAACAAATGCACACGGTTACGTCCTTTTTCTTTTGCGGCATAACAGGCAGCATCGGCTTCTTTAAGCAGGTCTACCGCATTCCCGCAGACAATACTTATGGGAGCGACACCGATACTGACACCAATGGTAAAACTCCTGTCTTCCCAGGCAAAAGTAAAATCCTTGATTAGTTCGCGCAGTTTTTCGCAGGCCAGCAACGCCTGTTGCGGACTACAGTTGTACATCAATATCCCAAACTCATCACCACCGAGCCGGGCAATAAAATCAGATTGCCGGACGTGTTTGCGGAGCATATCCCCTAACTGCCTGAGCAATTCATCGCCCGCCAGATGACCACAGGTGTCGTTGACAACCTTGAACTGGTCCAGATCCAGGTAACACAACGCATGTTCGCTGCTATGCTGTTGCGCGAGCGTAATCGCACGCTTCAAATAACGGTCAAATTTATTGCGGTTGGCAAGTCCGGTCAGGGCATCATGGTCGGCTTGGTAAGCGATTTGTTCATTCAACAAACGGGTTTCTGTGATGTCTTCGTAAACGATCAGCAGGCTGCTTTCCTGTACTTCGTTTTCGACCAGCCTGGCGGTAGCCCTGACCCAGATAATACGGGCATTATGGCAAATATTACGCATCTCATGGTTATGCACCTGGAGAGGGTTAGCATTGCAACGCTCGATCAACTCTCGCATCAACGATGCATCATCTGAATGGACAAAATCGAAAAGGGAACAACTTTGTAGCTCTTCAACCGTTAAACCCAATTGTTTGGCTCCCGTGAGATTGACCGACAGGATTACCCCTTCCCGGGAAATATTGAACACCATCGTTGGGTTATCATCGTAAAGCGTCAAATAACGGTTTTTTGCCCGTGTTAAAGCTAAGCTCTGGGCCTCCACCGTTTTAATCAGGCCATTGAACGAGTCAACCAGCACCCCCATCTCGTCATTGCCCAACTTTTCGGCCCTGAGCGAGTAATCACCGGTATCGTTGATTTTTTTGACGGTATCGACAAGTTTCTTGACGGGTGTCGAAATGAGTTTTAGCAGCGGCTGCGACAGCAAAAAGGCCAATAAAGAAACGGCCACCAGCACCAATAACAACACTCCGATAAACTTTATTTTTTGCCAATAGGCCTTGGACAAATCAGCGCGTATATAAACGATACCAATTTGTTCTTTGTCCATCATGATGGGGTTAATGACTATTAATTGCTTGTTTTCAAATCTATTTTTCTCCCCAACGATGGTGGCCTGACAAATTTGGCTGGAATCGGTCTTATTCGCCAACCCAACAAAAACGGTATTTGGGTCGCGGTATAAACAAGTCAATTGAACGGCGGGAATATTATTGAACACCGCCAAATTTTCTACGGCCAGATTCCGGTCGTCAAACATCAGGGCGGCGGCGCTGCGGTTGCCTATGACTGAGGCCAATGCGGTCAAGTCCTCTTTGGTTGTGCGTTGAAATTCTGAAAGCTCCAGCCAGATTAGGAACACACCCGCAAAGAACAGTGACATTAAGCTTGAAAACAGCAAAATCAATAATAGCTTGCGGTTAATTGAGAGATTGCCAAGCCGTTTAATCATGAATCCCCCCTTTGACTAGTTCGGCAATCTCCAATAATTTTGCGCTGATTTTTAACTCCGTTTGCCTGACCGATTGCAGGTTAACTTGCAGCTTAATTTTGCCGTCCCTATTGACAAAACCAATCATTCCGCCTCCTGCGACAAATTCGTCGCCTTCTCCGACGATCAGCATTCCTGTTGCGTGTGAGCCAATTTTGAGCTTTTCAAAAGCTGTTTTAGGATTGCTGGAGTGGCTTATGTAGAGTATGCGGCAGTGTATTTTCACATCTCGACCGGACAAGAAAATCGCCTCATCCAACCTGATTACCTTGATAGGCTTATCAAAAGCAGATTTTTTTTCGATGGGGTCGATAACTGCGCCGAAAGGGTCCGTACCCAAGATGCACAGGTTAAAGGTCGCACCAGTAATTTCCGGCCAAGTCACAAATTTGGTGAAGTTATAGAGATAACCGGCCTTAACCTTGTATTCAAGATTGCCGTCGTCTGCGCTAAGGCTAGCTGAAAATATCAGCACCAAGCAAAACAGGGCTCTTATTAAGGGAAAGGCCTTCATTCAATTATGGCGTTTTGTTGTCCACTGCAAGGAGGAAGTGACACATCGCTCGTTATTATTGCGCTGTTCTAATTAAAAAACGAGATATCAAAGGTTACAATACACGGTTGCCACGACTTACGTTTCGTATCCGACAACAGCGAATCTCTCCTTTTCAAAGAGGGCCAACTATAGCTTATTATTGAGATTATTTCAGCAAGCAATATCATGCAAGGAACCCCATCATTCGACCCGGCCTATCGCTTGTGACAAGAAAAATGTTTTCAATGCCCTGGTTAAATAATCATGGTCTAACACCCCGGCACTCTCCCTAATACTGTGCATCGCCCACATCGGGTTGCCGACATCGACAGAGCGGATACCCAGTTTGGCCGAGGCGATTGGGCCTATGGTGCTGCCGCATGGCAGGTCGCAACGGTGCGAATAGCGCTGGTAGGGTACGTCGGCCTGATCGCACCAGTCGATAAACATCGCTTTTGAAATGCTTTCCGAACTGTAACGGTGGTTTACGTTTACCTTAATAGCCGGCCCCTTATTGAGCATCACCTTATGGTCGCTGTCGTAGGCATTGGGGAAGTTAGGGTGATAACCATGCGCCATATCGGCACTGACCAGGAAACTAAGCGCCATTATCCGGGCAAAATCCTGTTGGTCCGCTTGGGAAGACGATGCAATACGCATGAGGGCATCAGGAAGAAAACTACCGTCCGCGCCTAACTTGCTTTCGCTGCCGATTTCTTCATGGTCGAAGAACGCACAAACCCGCGTGTTTTCGCTACCGTTTAAGACGGCTTCATCCAGGAATGCCTGTAAGGCGGCGTGACAGGAAGCCAGGTTATCCAATTGGCTGTTGCTGTAAAACTCCTCTTGCGCTCCCCAGATAACGCCTTTTTGGGTGTCGTATGCGGCCAAATCCCAGGATAGGATACGCTTGCTGCCAATCCCCGATTGCTGTTGCAACACGCCTAAAAAATAATCGGAAGGGAGTTGCTGCTCAGCCAGTACCGACAAGATCAGCGGCAATTCATTCTGCTTATGCAGTTTCAGGCCATCTTCATTGACATTCCGGTTTAAGTGGATAGGCAAATTCGGTAACCGTAACAAAGGGTGGTCGAATTTAATGAGTTGGCTATCGATTTCGCCCTGATCGTCCTTATAACAAATCCGTCCGGCAAGGCTCAAATCCCGATCCGTAAACGTCGCAAGGATAGGGCCACCATAAATCTCGACATTCAATCGGGCAAAACCTTCCTTGCTGTTGCTCGCATTGGGCTTTACCCGCAGTCCCGGCGAATCGGTATGCGCGCCGACAATTTTAAACCCCGATTCAACTAACGGTTTCGTTCCAAGCACGAATAGGATAATGGACGAACCGTCCCGCACGACATAATACCGTCCGCCGGCTTGTAGCTGCCATCGGGCGGTTTCATCCAGCTTAATAAATTGGAATGGCTTGAGCAGGGATTCTATCGTATTGACCACATGCCACGGACTGGGGCTGTCGTCGATGAAGGCCAAAAGATTTTGGATTTGTTGCTTTGGGGTCATTGATATTTATGTAATTGGTTACCTTTAGCAGAAAGCTAACATACCCAATGCCGTTAAGTAAAGAAAGTACCTTTCTTCGGCCCAATATCCACATCAATGTAAGCTAGCCTGTTGATTGCCTCAGCTTCTTCCTTATCAAGCTTGCGTTTATCCCGCTTTCAATTGACGTTTTTCAAACAGCGCAGCAATCAACAAATACAGCACCAACAACGCCGCAGAAAGCACCCCAGGCGGCCAATGAATCATCGCTTGTAATTGCAGATTAGCTAGGTAAATCCCCAATCCCAAGCCGATATAAGCCAAAACCCTCAGCACATCGTACTTAACGGGATAATATTTCTGTCCCAGCATATATGATACGAAAGCCATGCCCGCATAACCAATCAGGTGCGCCCAGGCGGAGCCGGTGTAGCCGTAAATGGGAATCCACTTGATATTAAGATAGATTGTAAGTGCTGCCGCGCATAAAGATACGCCAGCACCGATCAAAGTGCGGTCGGTCAGTTTGTACCAGATGGATAAATTGACGTAGATACCGAGGAACAAATTAGCAAGTAATAAGATTGGCACGACATCCAACCCCGAACGGAACTCCGGCCCGACAAAGTATTTGAAAAAATCAATGAATAAGGTGACCAGCAAAAAGATGAACACGCAGAAGATGACGAAAAACCGTAACACTTTGGCGTAGATAACCTTGGCATCGGCATTCTCTGCATAAGCAAAGAAGAACGGCTCAGCGGCAAAACGGAAGGCCTGGATAAACAGCGACATCAGGATAGACAACTTGTAACACGCGCCATAAATCCCCAGCATTTTCATGTTGGTTGATAAGTCGTAGGGCAGCAATTGCTTAAGCAGTACGCGGTCGAGCATTTCGTTGATGATGCCCGCAAAACCGATGACCACCATCGGCAAGGAATAGCGGAGCATACGGGGAAATAAGGTGCTGTCGAACCCCCAACGTAGACCAAGTAATTGCGGGGTGAGCATAAAAAACTTAAAGACACTGGCAATCAGGTTGGCAATAAAGATATAGCCCACGCCGATTGCCGGATCGTAGAATTGGTTGATAAGCGGGTAGGTGTTGTCGGCGTATAGCTTAGGGCAAAACTTGATGAAAAACAGGCTCAGGCCAACGGTTATCAGGATTTCAATGACCTTGATCCCGGCAAAGCGGAAGGCCTTGTCTTCTGCCCGTAACCGGGCAAAGGGTATGGATGCAATAGCGTCCATAATCAAGATCAAGCTGAAACACAGGACGTATTCAGGATGGTCTGGATAGTGCAGAAAATTTGACAGCCACGGATTGACCCAGACAATGACTGAAAGAAAACCAAGGTTAATCAGCAAGATAAACCACAAGGCGGTAGAATAAGCCGTATCTTTGCCGACTTCTTCTTTGTTGCGAAACCTGAAATAACCTGTCTCAAAACCGAAAATCAGCAGCACGGCAAAAAATCCGGCGTAGGCATAAAATTCCGACACCACGCCGTATTCCTCGGCTGAGAAATAATAGGTGTACAACGGCACCAACAGGTAATTGAGGAAGCGCCCGAAAATGCTGCTTAGGCCGTAGATAGCCGTTTGCGAGGCGAGTTTTTTGATGATGCCCATGTTAAGTTGATGCTGATCGGTGAGTAATCTTAGGCTTGAACAGCCAGATAATATGTGAAGTGCCCGTGCCGGCTAATTGGCAATGTCTGGTTGGCTATAAATTATCCTTCCCGCCTGTAAAGTATGAGCAACCTTGCCATTAAACATCTCTCCCCAAAACGGCGTATTCACGCCCTGACTTTTCCAATTTCCTGAATTCACCTGCCAATCCAGTTCAGGATCGAATATACAAATATCGGCGGCGAAGCCCAGGGTTAATGCCCCGCTGTCGAGTTGCAGTATTTGTGCGGGTTTTTGGGTCAGTGCGGCGATGCCTCGTTCTAGGGTTATGGCATGTTGGTCTACCAGCTTAAGCATCAAGGGCAGCAGGGTTTCCAGCGACGAAATACCGGGTTCGGTTTCCGGGAAGGCGCCCAGCTTGGCATCGAGGTCAAGCGGTTGATGGTCGGAGCAAATACTGTTGATAGTGCCATTAGCCAAGCCTTCCTTGAGCGATTCCTTATCACGGATCGAACGGAATGGAGGTTGGACATGGTAGGCACTGTCGAAAGGAACAATGTCGTCTTCAGTCAGGTGCAGTTGATGGATGGCGACATCGGCACTGACCGCCAAGCCGTATTTTTTGGCTTGGTGCAATCTAATCACGGATCGCCTGCTGCTTAACTGTCCGAAGTGGACACGGCAACCGGTCAATTCCGCCAGTTCCAGGCATTGCGCCAGGGCGATGGTTTCTGCGGCATCGGGAATGCTGGGCAAGCCGTAACGCGTCGAAAGTTTACCTTCATGGACACAACCGTTATTCGCCAGCCATACGTCATTAGGCCGGTGGATCAGCAATAAGTCGTGGCTGGCGGCATATTCCATTGCCCGCCTGAGCACCAACAGGTTTCTTATGGGTTGATTGGCATTGCTGACCGCTACGCAACCCGCCTGTTTGAGTGTAAGCATCGCGCTTAACTCTGCGCCTTCGAGTTTTTGGGTTAACGCGGCTATCGGCAAAATTTGAGTGTAGCCGGATTTTTCCGCCAAGTCTTTGATCAACTCGGCAACGGCTGGGGCATCAATGACGGGGACGGTATCCGGTTGTAGGCACATCGTAGTGACACCCGATGCGGCGGCGGCGGCCGTTTCGCTGGCAAAAGTGGCTTTGCGGCTTTGTCCCGGTTCACGTAACCGTGTGCTTAAGTCGATAAAACCAGGGCAGACTATTTGGTTTTTGGCGTCAATTACCTTGTCCGCCCTAAATCCAGCAGGCTCGTTTGTTACCGATGCAATTTTGCCGTCGACAATATACACCGAACCGATGTGGTCTATCTTGTTGGCAGGGTCGATAATCCTGCCGTCTTTGATGAGTATGTGTTCCATCACACGCCCTCCTGTTTTTGCATGACCATCGCCATGATCGCCATGCGGATGGCAATACCGTTGCTCACCTGCTTGAGGATAACCGACTGCGGGCCGTCAGCCACATTTGAATCGATTTCAACGCCACGGTTAATAGGGCCTGGGTGCATCACAATGGCATCAGGCTTGGCGATTTTCAGCCGTGCTTCGGTCAGCCCGAAGCATTTGAAGTATTCGCTTTCGCTAGGGAGCAACGCGGCACTCATGCGCTCTTTTTGTAACCGCAACATGATAATCACGTCAATATCTTTCAGGCCGTCGGCGAGATCGTGCGAAACCGTAACCCCCATTGTTTCAACTTGTGCAGGCAATAAGGTTTTAGGGGCAATGACACGGACTTCTGCGACACCCAAAGTATTGAGTGCCTGTATATCAGAACGGGCAACCCGGGAATGCAGGATGTCACCGACGACAGCCACCTTCAAGTTTGCGAAGTCGCCTTTCATCTGCCGGATGGTAAACATATCCAGCATGGCTTGGGTGGGATGGGCGTGTTGCCCATCTCCGGCGTTGATGACGCTGACATGGGAAGCGGCATGTTGGGCGATAAAGTGTGCCGCGCCACTGATGCCATGACGCACAACAAACATATCGACATACATGGCTTCCAGGTTGCGGATAGTATCGAGCAGGCTTTCTCCTTTCGAGGTCGACGAAGTCGCAATACTCATGCTTAACACGTCGGCTGATAAACGCCTGGCAGCGAGTTCAAAAGTTGTGCGGGTGCGGGTACTGTTTTCGAAAAACAAGTTGACGATGCTTTTGCCGCGCAGCAGCGGTATTTTTTTGATACGCCGGTCTTCCGAGCCGACAAAAGAGTCTGCCAGATCCAGTATTTCTAACAATAGCTGTTTATCCAGCCCTTCTATGGTCAGGAAATGTTTGAGTTTGCCTTCTGAGTTTAATTGCAGGTTAGTGGGCATTATTGCGGCGCGTTGTCATTCAGCCAAGTCTGCAAAATAAGTTGGGCCGCCAATTGGTCCTGGACTGCCCACAGTTTTGTTGCGCTTACGTTTACCTCGTCAAATAACATCTGTTTGGCTTCATAGGTGGATAAGGTTTCATCTTGTTGGTAGACAGGCAGATTGTACCTGCCGCCCAATTGCCGACAAAATTTTAACATACGCGGGGTAATCAGGTTGTCCGAGCCATCCAGTTGTTTCGAAATGCCGACGACTAAACCGGCAGGTTGCCACTCGTTGATCAGTTTGCTTATGCCATCCCAATCCGGGTTTTGGTTGAGGGAGCGCAAGGTAAGCAGCGGATTGGCGATGCCTGTCACCAAATGACCGACCGCAACCCCAATTTTTTTGTTGCCGAAATCAAAACCCAGGTAGGTTTGGTCTGGTGTTTTGGCTTGAATGGGATCGACTCTCAACGTGTCAACCATGTCCGGCCGGCGTGGTCAATTGATTGATGTTGATGCCGATTTGGCTGGCGGCAGCATTCCAGCGCTGGTTCACTGGCGTATCAAACAGGATTTGCTTGGCATAAGGCGTATTCAGCCAGGAATTGCTCAAAATCTCTTGTTCCAGTTGCCCTTCGCCCCAACCGGCATAGCCTAGGGCAACTAAATATTGTGCCGGGCCTTCTCCTGCCGCAATGGCTTCAATCACGTCGCGGGAGGTGGTCAGGGAAATAACTTCGGAAACGGGCAAGGTCATGTCCCAATCCCCGCAAGCGGTATGGACCACGAACCCTCTGTCCTGCTGCACTGGGCCACCCGAAAATACGGGAGCTTGCGCTGCCGTCGGGGATTTAACGGTGATCTCCATTTGCTTGAAGATTTCACCCAACTTCATGTCTGCAGAGCGGTTAATAACGATCCCCAATGCGCCTTCTTTAGTGTGCTGGCACAGGAAGGTGACGGTATGATGGAATGTCGGCTCCATCAAGCTAGGCATAGCGATAATGAATTGATTATTGAGGTAGCTAAATTCGCTCATTGTGGCGTCTCCGATTTCTCTGACGGTAGACAGTATTATGGCGTAGTCATTCCCGATTCGTCAGAAAATTTCCATTTTCGGGTGATGACCAGGACGTTCACCTCTTTAAGCAGGTCACTGGGCAAGGCCGGAAACGGGGCGCTCATCCTGACAATCCGTTTCGCCGCTTCATCCAACTCGGGATAACCGGATGAACGTGAAATTCGCATACTGTAAATGCTGCCGTCGGCTTTAATCCCAACATCCATTGTCAAAGTACCCGAAAAATTTTTCTTCGCCGCTATCGCCGGATAGTTCATGTTGCCTGTGCGTTCGACTTTGCTTTCCCAGTCTTTCACATATTGCGCGGCGATATACTTATGGGCACTGACGGAATTGGCGAATTTTATCTTAGTCTGGTCTGCACTTTGTTCCTTAAGCCTAATTTCATTCCCGTATTGCGCGACCTGTTGTTGCAGCATTTCTGCGGTCAACTTTGGCCGTTTTTCTTTTTCCTCTGTCGTCTCGGCATGTGTTTCAGAGACTATCTTTTTTTCGGCTTTTACCTGGGTAATGAGTTTTTGTTTGGCCTTGGGTTCGGCCTCTTCTTGCTCGGTTTTATCCGCCTGTTTTCTTGGGCTGTTACCCTGGTTGACAATCCGTTTAGCAGGCGGCTCTGGTTTTTTGAAATTTTCGCCCGTGCCTATTTGATTGTCTTGCGCTAAAAATTTGGCTTCTTTGGGTGCTTTTTTGGCGGGTATATTGACCAGAATAACATCAATCGAACGGCTGTCCTGAATAGGGGGTTCTGGTTCAGTAAAGCGGATGCCCAGCACAAGGATGATATGGACAATGATAGCAATAAACAAGGCGACCAACATCCGGTCATTGTTGGTGACCGTACTGGTTGAATCGAAAACGACTGGATTCGCCATCATTTCAGTACTGTCTCTATATGATCCATTAGCAGGCCGCTAATATTCAGGCCAAATTGTTTGTCCAGTTCCTGTACGCAGGTCGGGCTGGTGACATTGATTTCGGTCAGGGTTGATCCGATGACATCCAAGCCCACAAACACCAAGCCTTTTTCCCGCAACGTAGGGCCGACTTGGCTGGCGATCCATCTGTCTTGGTCGGACAACGGCCTGCCTTCGCCCGTTCCGCCGGCCGCCAAATTGCCCCTGCTTTCACCTTTTGCTGGAATACGGGCAAGACAATAAGGCACAGGTTCGCCATTAACCATCAGGATGCGCTTATCGCCCTCCTTTATCTCCGGCAGATATTTTTGCGCCATCACGGTACGGCTGTTGTGCTGGGTCATCGTTTCCAGGATTACGCTCAGGTTAGGATCGCCTTCCTTAATATGGAATATAGACGCGCCGCCCATGCCATCCAAGGGTTTGACAATAATGTCTCCCAATTCATGCAGAAAACCTTTTATCCTGCTTGCATCCCGGGTAACCAGGGTTTCTGTGCAACACTGCGGAAACCACGCCGTAAACAACTTTTCGTTCGCATCGCGCAAGGATTGCGGTTTGTTGACTACATATACGCCAGCATGCTCCGCCAGTTCCAGCAGATAAGTTGCGTAGAGATATTCCTGGTCGAACGGCGGATCCTTACGCATGAGGATGACACCAAGCGTATCCAACGCAATATCCTGTTCGGCAACGAACCGGAACCATTGCTGATTGTCGCGTTGCACATTAAGAGTTCGGGTTTTGGCGTAAGGCTTGCCGTCCCTTAGATACAGGTCGCCCAATTCCATGTAATGCAGCTCCCATCCCCTGGCTTGGGCTTCGAGCAACATGGCAAAGCTGGTGTCTTTCTTGATGTTGATCCGGGCAATGGGATCCATGACCATGCCTAGTTTTATTGGCATTGCTGTCTTTCCATAAGGCTTGTAAGGTGACTATTCATTTCATTTTATAGATTGTTATTTACCTTGGAAAGAATTTTTGGTATAAAGACGGGCTAAATTTGAATCCAGGCACCCAGCTAGAGGCCCATCATGTCCAGAGTATGTCAAGTAACAGGAAAACAGCCTGTGGTCGGCAACAACGTATCACACGCCAACAATAGAACCAAGAGACGTTTTCTCCCCAACCTGCACCATCACCGTTTTTGGGTGGAAAGTGAAAACCGTTGGGTGCGCCTTCGGTTATCCGCCAAAGGCATGCGAATCATCGACAAAAAAGGCATAGACGTTGTTTTGGCGGATATGCGTAAAAACGGCATCATAGCTTAAGGGAGTTAACCATGCGCGATAAAATCAAACTTATTTCCAGCGAAGGCAACGGCCATTTCTACACCACCACCAAAAACAAGAAAACGATGCCGGAAAAAATGGAGATCAAAAAATTTGATCCCGTAGCCCGCAAGCACGTTATGTACAAAGAAGGCAAGATCAAATAACCGTTTTTTCCGTAACCCTGTTTTCAAGAAGTTTAGCCCGAACTGAAGTAGCTGTCACCGTATGGTCGGTACGGGCAAAACTGTGCCTTTATTGTCGTTTTGTGAACCTGTTCAGGATGCCTTTGAGCCGTTCGATTTGCTGGGTAAGTACCTCGCATTGATTTTCGGCTTGGTCTTTTTCAGCTTGAAGCGTGGCGTTCCTTTTTTCAAGATCGCAGTTAAGTTGGATTAACCTTTCGTTTTCCGCTTTTAACAACTTTATCTCGGTTTCAGGATTCAAGGCCGTTGATTCTGAAATCTCCTTGCTTATATTATCGCTATCGTGCGGGCTTGCTTGCAGCGTGTCTTGTTGATTATCGCCAACATCCGCAATATCCGTTTCACCCTCCTCTTCCTCAATGCCCACGCCTTCTTTTAAGACAGTGGCATTGAATTTGTTCTTAAGCAACAAAAATGCACCCGCCTCACTTTCTTTGCCATTGCCGCAGACCACAATAACTTGCTTATCCTTGGGTATTTCGGCTATACGCATCCGCAAAGACGACAACGGTATATTGGCGCTGCTATCAAGGTTGCTGTTTTCGTAAAGGTGCGGCAAACGGACATCTAACAATACTGCCCCATTTTTTACCGCATCGGGCATTGCCTCATGGGAGATAAACGTGAGTGTCGGGGCCTTAATTTGCGTCAAAAAATGCTTTTTTTCCAGTTGGATCAAGCTGACATCCGAAAGCGCAGTGATTGTTTCCTGGGCAGGCTTATCCGTAATCAAATATTCTTCCCCGAAACTTTCACCCGCACCCAACTTGATTTCACTGTGACCATCCAACGGCTTACGGGAAAGCAAGCACTGGCCTTTTTTTATGATGTAGAAATACTCTACCTCGCTACCTTTAGCAATAATGACCTCACCCTCAGCGAATTGGGTGGTTTTCAACGAGATAAGGATTTTCTGTAAATTGGCGGGCGGTAAGGCCTGAAAAAGCGGTAACCGCAATACGGCAGTCATCCAGTCGTCAGAATCTTCGGCAGATTCTTCAATAACCGTATATCCTTGGTCTTCACGAAACACCGCAGGTGGCGGATTGTTTACGGTATGTGCATCCAGGCGGACAATACGCACCACACCATTTGCTATGGCATCAATTTTTCTCGGAAGCTGATGCGCTAAAGCAAACTTTGCGGACTCGCTTTCCGAGTCAATGACCTCGACGACAAGGCCTTCCGACTGTAGAGACACACTGCCATCCAGCAAGTAGACCAGATCGGCATTGGTGTCGCCTTTCTTGAAAAGGGCGGCATCCTGAATTTGTTCCACCGTCACATTCGCGCATAATTCCTTGAATGCCTCGCTAGGAAAGGTTGCTAAAGGATAAAATCGACGCAGGATGCGGCTCTCATCAGAATTGCTTTGGACTGCCATTTAACGCTCACAAATTGTACAAACCAATCCCGCCGTAGGGATAAAAATACGGATTTCAAACCTTGAATTAAACATTTTTGAACCTATATTGTCTACCAACCGCGTTTAACAACCTTGGAACAACCATGAGACCCCATAAGTTAGTCAAGCCGCTGAATTTTATTAGCATCTTATCGATTTTTCTCTTCTTTAATTCGTTGGGCCATGCCATCGGGTTACCCGCTTTTACCGAAAATCAAGCCATGCCCTCGCTGGCGCCCATGCTGGAACGCAGTATGCCGGCAGTCGTCAATATTTCCACGTCCACCAGTATTGAGGTCGCACAGCACCCGCTGATGCAAGACCCTTTTTTTCGGCATTTTTTTAACGTCCCCAACCAATCGCGCAAGCAGCAAAAAAACAGCCTAGGTTCCGGTGTCATTATAGACAGAGATCAAGGCTACGTGTTGACTAACAACCATGTTATCGATAAGGCCGACAAAATTATGGTGACATTGACCGATGGCCGTCAATTGAATGCCGAAGTTGTGGGCAAAGATCCAGAAGCCGATGTGGCCATCATCCGCATTCCGGCCAATAACTTGACTCAACTGCCGTTTGCGGATTCCAGCCAGTTAAGGGTCGGCGATTTTGTGGTCGCTATTGGTAACCCGTTTGGCTTGGGCCAAACCGTAACATCCGGTATTGTCAGCGCATTGGGTCGTTCAGGGCTGGGCATTGAGGGCTATGAAGACTTTATCCAAACGGATGCCTCCATTAACCCCGGCAATTCAGGCGGCGCGCTCGTTAACTTACGCGGTGAATTCGTGGGCATGAACACGGCAATATTGGCACCGACCGGCGGCAATGTCGGTATCGGCTTTGCCATTCCGGCCAATATGGTGATGACGATAAAGGAATCGTTAGTTAAGCATGGTGAAGTCCGTCGAGGCTTATTGGGGGTCACGACCCAAGATTTAACGCCGGAACTGGTCAAGGCTTTCAATTTGAAAGACATGCAAGGCGCGGCGATCAGCCGTATTGAAAATAATTCCCCTGCCGAAAAAGCCGGCCTAGCTTTAGGCGATATCATCGTCTCCGCAAACGGCAAAGCGATTAAAAACAGCCATGAACTCCGCAATATCATCGGTTTGCTGCAAATTGGCGACAAAGTAGACCTTGAATACTATCGCGGCGACGAAAAATTGGAAACCACCGCCGTCATAGGAAAACAGGAACGGGCGCAACTTATTGGAGATAAGCTGCATCCAAGATTGCAAGGCACCGTCCTCAGCAACTCGCAACGGGATCAAATTGAGGGGATTGTCATAGAAAAAATCAATACGGCTTCTTATGCCTGGAAGATAGGCTTGCGTCCAGGTGACGTAATCGTGTCCGCCAATCAATATCGGGTCCACAATCTCGACGAATTAAAGCAGGTTATAGATGCCAAATCGGAATTGCTCTTGAATGTACAGCGGGGGCAAGAAGCCTTCTTTGTCATGTTGAATTAAGTTTCCACAGTGTGATGCCTGATGGGACGTATTGAAATAACTTGTGCTACCGGCCATCTTGGTTATTTAATAGCCCGATTTAAACACTAACGCTATTGATTGTGAGCACAGAAAAACACTTCATCCCCTTATCCATTGCCGTATTGGTCATCTCGGATACCCGAACTGAAGCCGATGACGTTTCCGGTAAAACGCTGGTTGAATCGCTCGCTACCGCCGGACATAGGCTGTTTGAAAAAGTGATTGTTCCCGACAATATCTACCAAATAAGGGCGGTTGTTTCCAACTGGATTGCCTCTGAAACCGTCGATGCCATCATCACAACAGGCGGGACTGGGGTGACAGGGCGGGATGGTACACCGGAAGCTGTCTTGCCTCTGCTGGACAAAGTGCTGGACGGTTTTGGCGAAACCTTTAGAATGCTGTCCTACCAGGATATCAAGACCTCCACCATCCAATCGCGGGCGATTGCTGGTGTCGCTAATGGCACCTACATTTTTTGTTTGCCGGGTTCATCGGGTGCTTGTCGTACCGCTTGGGATAGCCTAATCAAAGAACAACTGGATTTTCGTACCCGTCCCTGTAATCTGGTGCAACTCATGCCCAGGTTAAAGGAGAAATAAGATGAAATCAGTGTTTATTTTTCTCGGTGCATTTTGTGCTTTTCTGGCTGTAGGCTTTGGCGCCTTCGGTGCCCACGCCTTAAAGGCCACGTTAAGCGCAGAATCCTTAGCGGTTTATCAAACAGGTGTCACTTATCAAATGTGGCATTCCTTGGGATTGATCGCTATCGCCTTGGTGCAACAACATACGCCCGAATCAAAACTGGCCGCATGGGCTGGCTGGCTGATGTTTCTTGGCATCCTGTTGTTTTCCGGTAGTTTATACTTGCTTGTACTGCTTAATATTCCCCAGTTCGGCATGATAACGCCAGTAGGCGGACTTTGTTTTCTATTGTCTTGGCTATTGCTTTGTCTCTCCGCCAATAAAAATAAACCTAAAAAAAGGTACCAATAATGCGCGATGCCAATCCCCAAACGATCTACCTGAAAGATTACCAAGTACCCGATTATCTCATCCATACCGTCGAGCTTAATTTTACCTTGGACGAACGACGGACACAGGTTGTTTCCAGGCTTTCCTTAGCCCGTAATCCCAACAGCCAGTCGTCGGAAACGGCGTTGGTCCTGGCAGGCGAAAATCTCAAATTGATACGCATCGTCCTTAACGATGACCAGGAATTGACCGAAGCGGACTACCACATCACGCCGGAATCATTGATTATTCATGACGTGCCGCAACAACGCCCGTTCACACTCAACATCGAAAATGAAATCAACCCCAAAGCCAATACCGCCCTGGAAGGCTTGTATTTGTCCAATGGCATGTTATGCACCCAATGCGAAGCGGAAGGTTTCAGGAAAATCACCTACTTCCTCGACCGTCCCGACGTGATGGCAAAATTCACCACCACACTGGTGGGCGATAAAGACCGCTATCCGATTTTGCTGTCCAACGGCAATCTTATCGCCCAAGGGGATGACGACAATAACCGGCATTGGGTAACGTGGGAAGACCCGTTCAGCAAGCCATGCTACTTATTCGCGCTGGTTGCAGGGCAATTGGAATGCTTAGAAGACAGTTTTACGACCCTATCCGGGCGTAAGGTAGGCTTGCAGATTTTTGTGGAACAACACGATATCGATAAATGCGGCCACGCCATGCAATCGCTAAAAAATGCGATGGCCTGGGACGAACAGGTTTACGGGCGCGAATATGACCTCGATCTTTACATGATCGTCGCCGTCAGCCATTTCAACATGGGTGCGATGGAAAACAAGGGCTTGAATATCTTCAACACCAAATTCGTCCTGGCACGCCCTGACACGGCCACCGATTCGGACTACGAACATATCGAAGGCGTGATCGGCCATGAATATTTCCACAATTGGACGGGCAACCGCATCACTTGCCGCGACTGGTTCCAACTCAGCTTAAAGGAAGGCTTTACGGTATTCCGCGATCAAGAGTTTAGCGGCGACCGTTCATCCAAAGCGGTCAAACGCATCGAAGATGTCAACATGCTCAGGACACGGCAATTTGCCGAAGATGCTGGCCCGTTAGCGCACCCCATCCGCCCTGATGCGTATATAGAAATCAACAATTTCTACACCTTGACGGTCTATGAAAAAGGTGCCGAAGTCGTGCGGATGTTGCACACCCTCTTAGGTTCGGAAGGATTCCGTAAGGGCTGTGATTGTTATTTCCAACGCCATGACGGGCAAGCCGTCACTTGCGATGATTTTGTCAGTGCGATGGAAGCCGCTAATGGAAGGGATTTAAACCAGTTCCGGCGTTGGTATAGCCAGGCGGGCACGCCCGTTATCCATGTCATAGAAAACTACCGTACCGACGAAAAAACACTGGCTCTGACAATTAAGCAACACTGTGCGCCAACGCCAGGGCAACCCGCAAAAGAACTGCTGCATATTCCGATCACCGTTGGCTTACTTGACAAGCAAGGCAATGCGATACCGTGTAACTTGCAAGAATCAGCGACAGGAAACTATGAAGTCATCTTGCAGCTGACCGCCGCTGAGCAAACATTTACCTTTACGGGTTTGGCGGAAAAGCCCGTAGCATCCATCCTGAGAAACTTTTCTGCCCCCGTCAAATTGACGATGGAACGCAGCCTGGATGAACTGGCGTTCCTGTTGAGCTACGACAGCGACACGTTTAACCGTTGGGAAGCAGGCCAACAACTCGTGGGACAAGTCATCACTGGGCTTATTGTCGATAGCCAGCAAGGTCGACCCCTGAACCTCCCTCCCATCATTATCGACGCTTTCAAACGGGTGCTTTCGCAATCCTGGGAAGACTTGTCTTATTTTTCCTTGTTATTAAGCCTGCCATCGGAAGGGTATCTGGCTGAACAAATGCAGGTGGTGGACGTAGAAGCTATCCACAAGGCTCGGGAATTCGTCGTCCGAACCCTTGCCGAACAGTTACAACCTGAATTGGAAGCCTTATACTTGGACAATCACCGCGACGAATCCGGTCAATTCGATGCGGGTGCAATAGGCAGGCGGCGTATTAAAAACGTGAGCCTGAGTTTTCTCAGCCGCCTGGGCAACGAGAAGGTTCAACAATGGTCAACGCAACAATTCAACACAGCGAACAATATGACTGACCAAATCGCCGCTTTAGCGAATATCGTCAATTATCCCCATCCAGCAAAACAGGAATGCTTGACGCTTTTTTACCAGAAATGGCAGCAAGAAGCGCTAGTCATCGACAAATGGTTCGCCATCCAGGCATCCAGCCCCATGCCGGATGCTTTCGCCACGGTCGTCTCATTGACCGCGCACCCAGCCTTCGACTTAGGAACGCCCAACCGTGTCAGGGCGGTCATCGGTTCATTCACCCAAGCCAACTCGCTCCATTTCCACGCCGTCAACGGTCAAGGCTATGAATTCCTGGCCAACCATGTGATCGCGCTCGATATCCTAAACCCCCAAGTCGCCTCCCGCATGTTAGGCCCCCTGACCTCCTGGCGGCGCTTTGACCCTACCCGCCAAAACCTGATGAAAACCCAACTGGAGCGAGTGATGAACAGCCCCTCGATTTCGAGGGATGTGTATGAGGTGGCGAGTAAGAGTTTGATGTAATTTTTGATACCTTCTACCCTTGGGTGAAGGGCTAAGGAATTGGATTTTGTAAGTCGGTTATTTGTGATGCCGTCATTTCTGCATGGACGACCGCCAAGGATGGCGGAAGTGCGGCAAGCAAGTAGGAACTTGCGCCGCTGCCGGCATCCAGATACCAGTGATGGTTTATATAAATCCGTTCGTGGTGAGCTTGTCGAACCATGAACACAATATTGTGTCGCTAACGCGACAATTGATTTTAATGCCAGTTCCCACACTGGCAGGCGGGATACTTTTCTTTGCTTGTCCAAAGCAAAGTATCCAAAAGAAACGACCCCCGGATGCCGCTTGTTTCCTGGACTTCTCGCATTTACCGGGGGTCGCCGGAAGGGACTTCCTGTCCCTCCGACAACGTGCGGCATCCCTGCCGCACCCCTAACGGGCTATTCCCGATAAATGCTCCGATGCTCGGCGCGGCATACGGGAATAGGGCGATTGCCATAGTCCACGTAACTCCGATTAGCGATAGCGTAATCGGAGGGAATGCAATCAACAAAACTCATGCGTACGATTACGCTATCGCTAATCGTACCTTGTATTATCCAATTCATGTTGTTCAAGCAAGATTTAAACGATAAATTATGCGCGAACACATACCTGGGAGGCATCCTGGGTTGGGTGGTTGGATGCCGTATCGTACCTTGGCAAGTTAAGGCCGCGACGTAGATTATGCAGCAGTCGCCCACCTCGATCAACGATCGGACAGTATCTTCGGCCCGGTTTCCGGCAGCCTGTATTCACAAGGTAGATCATTTGAGGTTTCTATGACACATTTTCATCTCGGCATTGATGTTTCAAAAGCTAAACTAGACTGCGCATTACGCCTGCCAAACGGCAAGTTCCGCACCAAAGTTGTCCCCAACACGTCCGAAGGTTTCGCCGCCTTGCTGGCGTGGCTGGCGACCCAACAAGCCAACCAACCCCATGCCTGCATGGAAGCGACCGGCATTTATTGGGAAGCCGTTGCCCACACTGGCCGCCAAGGGCTTCGCGGCAAGTGTGGTCAACCCCGCCCAAATCAAGGCCTACGGCGCTTCCTGCCTGACTCGCACCAAGACGGATAAGGTTGACGCCAAACTTATCGCCAATTTCTGCGCCGAACGCAACCCTAGCCCTTGGCAAGCGCCCAGCGAGGCCGAACTGACCCTGCGGGCTTTGGTGTTACGCCTGGATGCGCTGCAAACTATACATACTCAGGAATGCAACCGCCTCGGGGTATCCCGTGACGCCGTGCGCGGCAACATCCAAGACCACCTGGACTGGCTGGACGCCGAAATAAAACACCTCGCCCAAGCCATCAAAGCCCATATCGACAACCATCCTAGCCTGAAACAACAGCGCGACTTGCTTGACAGCATCCCCGGCTTGGGCGAACGCACCATTGCTATCATTTTGGCGTTCTATGCCGACACCGGGCGTTTTGCCAATAGCCGGCAAGCCGCTGCTTTTGGCGGCCTTGACCCAAGGCAGCATGAATCCGGCAGCAGCGTCAAAGGCAAAACCAAGCTGTCCAAGGTCGGCCATGCGTTCTTACGCAAGGCGCTGTACATGCCCGCCATGGTCACGCTTTACAAAACGGCATGGGGCAAACATTTCAAGGCGCGATTAACAGCGTCCGGCAAACCGCCCAAACTGATTATCGGCGCCATGATGAGAAAGCTGATCCATGTCGCTTTTGGCGTCCTAAAATCCCAAAAACCTTTTAACCCAAATCTTCATTTCGCTTGACTGGGATAACAGTATCTACAGCACTAATTCTATAATTCGAGCATTTGGACAAGTATAAATTGAGTTGACAAATTATAAATTGCTTGACAAATTATAATATTTGCATATTATTGATCCATACAAATCAC
>NZ_AYLO01000108.1 GCF_000496735.2 Methyloglobulus morosus KoM1 | reverse complement strand
CTCTCGTTCTCCAAGGACGCAACGTGGCATGACGGCGTTATCCATTGGTTTGTCGTCTCCTATAATTCAAGCTTATCAGTTAATGTTTAGCCACTACCAGAAATACCGCCAATCCACCCAACAGGTTAAACCACAACAAGGCCGCCGCATACGCTTTCCACGACATTTCTTGTTCAGGATTAATCCCGCCCAAACGGTAACGCCAATTCTATGGGCGCGAAACAGCGATTAATCAGCACAGGGCAGTTTTCGTACACGTTCGCCATATAAACACCCAAAGGCTTTGCGAATAGCAAGAGCGTAATGAAATAGAACGAGATTTGGAGATAATCATTAATGATCATTAAAATTTCTCCGGAAAAAATAACGC
Source organism: Methyloglobulus morosus KoM1 (assembly GCF_000496735.2). Lineage (GTDB taxonomy): Bacteria > Pseudomonadota > Gammaproteobacteria > Methylococcales > Methylomonadaceae > Methyloglobulus > Methyloglobulus morosus. Next base: position 38,608 of record NZ_AYLO01000108.1, on the reverse strand, counting down.
CACTAACAGATAGATAAATAGCGCTATCGCCAGCAAAGCGCTTAGGCCGTAAATGATGGTCATTCGTAAGTCCTCTAATAACGGATTGTTGAGCGATAATTTAATGTAACGGATGTAAAAAAGTTGTAAAAATTGGTATTGGTTTTTATCTGGAAAAAGTTTAATTCTCGTTAACCCTCGACCGCATCATGCGGCCTACCTGATTTATAAAGCGTACCTTGGCTTAGTTCCGATACCTCTCGCCAAACAACTGACCCAAAGGTGGAGTGCTTTCTGATTAAATCGACGGGCTATCCGTAGGCTTACACTATGCTTTCAGGGCCGCATATCCCTTTATGGATGAAAACACCCGCATCGATCCAGCGTTTTCGTATACCGTCAGGAGCTGTCCAGGATTCATAGACGTATTCGACAGTTAATGTTAACTGCAATGCCATCAATTCAAGCGCATAAGCTATCTCATGGCCTTGTTGCAACAAGGTTAAAAACGCATGTTGGGTAGGCGTTAACAGCAAGATTCTTGTTAGATAATTTTTTCGGGCCATTGCGACCATCGAGTGCCCTTCGGGCGGGAATGCAGGATTGTTCCCTTTACGCACTTGCTGATAATAGCTTGCTACCGGAAAACGGTAATCGGCCAAGGCAAAGCAAGGTTGCAATTGCAATACGTGATCAGGCACTGTCCTATCGGCCAACAATTTCCCTTCGTGCCCTGGGGCATCAAACAGGACAAAAAGTTGACGCTCGAAACGCGCCAGATCAATCATAAAGTCGACCCAGCTTTCGCGCGCTTGTTGCAGGCCGTCTTTATCGGGTCGGGTTTGCTCCAAATATTGGGGGAAACGTCTGCCTAGTTCATATAAGGTATAGCTTTCAGAAGGATAGGCTTGTAGATATTCGCGGGCAAAATCCGTAAATAACTGATCGCCTAAGGCATGGCACAAAGCCGGGAACTGCTCTCTCATGCATTGCAATAGCCGAAGATAATAACTGCGCTGATAAATGCCCAACCGCTGTGCAGCTTTTAACTGGGCCGAGGGCCTTAAATGCTTTTCAATTTCTTGGCATGAAGTTGAACCTGGGGAAATGAGTGCATTTTGCAGCCATACCTGAATGGCATCGAGCGAAATAGTATCCTCGCTCATGCGCCCTCCGCTTGAGTCCTATCCATAACGCCAGGAACCAGGAAACCTACCGGATTTGAAATCGTTTCCTTTTCTGTTTCGCTTGAAATAGCGACGTTTGCAGGATCAAATTCGCCCAGCATATAGTCCTTTGCCTTAAGGATTTCCGCATGGCATTGTTCAAACGGCGGAATGTTGCCATCCCATTCCAATAAGCTGGCAACCCCGCCGGTACGAAGCCACGCCAGCCGAAACAGTTCCCAAACCGCTGTGCGTACCGTCCTATCGTGGGTATCGATAATATGGGTACCGCAATGTTGATGTCCGGCGAGATGCATTTGAATGACATACTCGCAAGGGAATTGCTCTATGTAATCAATTGCATCGGTGCCGGAGTTAAAAGCGCTGACATAGACATTGTTGACATCGAGCAATAATTGACAGCCGGTCTGCTTGCACAGCTCACGCAAAAAGTCAGGTTCCGATAGCGTTGATTGGGTAAACGTAATGTAAGTGCTGGGATTTTCCAGGACCAACTCTCGACCTAAAAAATCCTGTACTTGTGCAACCCGACCTGCCACATGTTTTAAGCTTTGTTCGGTTAAGGGTAACGGCAGCAAATCATGCGAATTAATACCCTGTACGCCCGTCCAGCAAAGATGGTCGCTGATCCAGGCCGCTTGCACTTCGGTTGCCAGGTTTTTCAACTTTTTCAGGTAGTCGAAATTCAGTGGTTCAGTACTTCCTATCGACAACGAAACGCCATGCAACGCCAATGGATAATGTTCGGCAACTTGGCGGATAACATGACGAGGCCATCCACCGGAGTCCATAAAGTTTTCAGAAATTGCTTCAAACCAATCAACTGCTGGCCACGCCGACAGAATGTGATTGAAGTGGCAATTGCGTAAACCGAGCCCTAACCCTAAATTTGAATGCGGCATCTGCAAGCCTACGCTTAGCTACATCCTCCAGCACCACTCATGCCACTGGCACCGCAGGCGGTCATGTTATCTCGGTCCTTATTATCTTCGGAAATCCACAAATAAGTCGGTCCTGTGTCGGCGAACGGGTCGGGTACTGGGCCTAATTGCTCAGGCAATGGTGTATTTACCCTTTGTTCAAGCAGTTCTTGGCGCAGCTGTGGATAGACCTTTGTTTGGAATACTTCGCGTGCCCGTTTCCAGACACTAAGGCCTTGGTTTTCGCCATTGGTACTAAACCGTTCGGCATTAATCGGCGTGGCACAAGACCCTAGCGTTTTACATTCGTTATAACCCGGATTTTTCATCTCTATCCCGGTGCCATAAAGGCCGCAACCGCCTTGATTTTTACAATCATTTTGTACGTGACAGGTATGGTCCGAAGTAGTCGAACAATAACCTTGCCCTGCACAGTCGTTCACGATGAAAACGCCTGGATTGTTGGGGTCTTCATGGCCTTTAGTCCCGTAACGGTCAGCACCTTTGCAGCTATTTAAGCCCATGCAAGCATGTAAGGGCAAACCGGGTGGTAACTGCCATTTCTTGGGTGGATTTATCGCAAATACCGGCGAATCCTTATACGGATAAGGTGTTGGGACAGGTTCGCCCGGTGCGGAATTAGGCGCTTCATGGGTTTTGCTGACGCTTTGATTGGCACTTAAGCTTTGTTGGCTTGTGTCATCCCAATAGCTGGCAACATCCGGCAAGGCATTGATCCGGTCGATAAGATATTGGACACCTGGATAATTCATGCTTTCGGCAATACTAGCGAGCGTCGTTAAGTTATTAAAAGCGTCTTTACGATGCCCGAGATTGATGTTTTCAAAAGTCGGGGCCAACACATGACCATTACCCAAATCGTAACCCCGCATGACTTGGATGAGTTTGTCCAAAATCCAAATCATTGACATATGCATGGCACTGTTGAAAAACAACTTTTGTGGTTGCTGTTGTTCATTTGCGCCGGGCTCTGCCGACACTTTGTAAATGGTCTCGGTCAGGATATACATATATTGGTAAACACCATTGCACAAGTCTGACAACGGCCTATAGTTTGTTCGCCCGGCAGTATTTTCTTGGTATATCGTCGAATAACCGATAGAAGAAGGATTGTCCGGGTAATTGGCAATCACGTTAGCCAATTCTTTTTCGGTAACAGTCGGGGTGATAGGTTCCGGAGTTTTGGGTACTGGATCCAAATATTCGCGGCGCTTAATATAGGGCTCCATTTGGGCCTGTAACAATAAGAACTTATAGTAGTGTGAGCGTTCTTTGTCCGACTTGTCATCCCATTGGGTATAGTCGGAACCTTCGCCTTGATGGCAAATAGTCAGGATCGCCTGGAGGGCGTCTTGCTTGCTGCTGACCGTTAGCAACTGCGTTTTGCCGACGTGACTGTCTGCCCTATTTTGGTATTCAGCCGCCGCCGATGCATTCGGATAATTGTCTAGTCTGGGCGCATCCCTACCTGGACAAGCAGCAGGAGGGATCCCCCAAGGATCAAATTTAGCCTTCGGACTGACGGTATCGACATTATTAGGCGAATAGTTATAACTCTGGATCTGATATTTTGCCGAGTCAGGGCCCCGAACCTGAAAACTCGCGTCGGTAATATGCTCACAACAGATTAAGCATCGAATATAAGAATAAAATTGGCCGATCATTGTCCAGTTCCTGTCCTTACGTGGCGTATGCCGTTGTTCCGGACGCTCGATTTGAAGAAAATGCCAAAGCTGATCGTAACTGAATTTAGCAAGGGGGATCAGGACAGCGGCGTCTTTTTTACCCTCCGGGCCGTCTGGACCTATAGGTTTATGATAGGGCAATGGAGTCGGGTAACTGGCGGGCGAATTGCGGTATAGCTGTGGCTCTTCGCCTAAGGCATAAAGTATATTCGCAGACAGCGACATATGTAACATTTCCTCGACAGCCACGCTCATGATGGCCGCTCCCGCCTTATTGGCAAATAAATCTTCAGGCCGAATATTCTCCCCCAGCCTATTGTTGCGTTCGAGCGAATAATACGTAAAAAGATAAATCGGGATCGTCGCTTGTTCAATCGCAATCGCCGTTTTAAGATTTTGTTTTAATTCTTCAAGAATATGTCCTGGGGATAATTTATTTAACTGGCTAACAAACTTTTTCTCTTCTGGGCTTAAAGCATCACAAAGATTTCCGCATTGATGATGGGTGTCTACAGAAACCATATAAATTCTCCGGTTAGGTAATGGAATGAGTGGCTGTCTCTGAAGTGTAGCAGCCTGTCAGGAAGTTTCAGGAAAAAATCGCTGCCAAGTGATACAGGAACTGAATTCGGCTTTCCTTAAGCTCGTTGCAATAGTTACGCCTGACGATATTCACTGGAGTCTATCAATTTTGTGTAGCTCGTATGGGTAGACCTGTATTTGGTTACGACCCATTGAGCCCCATGTTAAAGTACCCGTGCGTGGGAGAATGATACAATGTTTGGAAACATGTAGCCGAGTTGGGTAAAAAAATCGACCGATTTATTGGGATTTTTTACAGGCCGTTTTACAAGAATTTGTTTAACTTACCCATTAATATCACCTTACTAATCCCAAGTTATTTTCTATTCAATTGTTTAGTGGGTAAAGCAGTCAACTAGACTAAAAACAGGATTCCCTCAGCGTCTTCATCGAAGATAAGCCTTTTTCCTGGGCAAAAGCGATATTGGCTGCGGGAATGTCTTCCGGATTTTTATAATGCTCCAAAGCTTTGTCAATGCTGGCTTCCCGTAACAAATGCAGCATCGGGTAAACAGACCGGTTCGTATAATTTGCGGCATCGCTGTCAGTTGAGCCTGCAAATCGGTATAAGGGATGAAAACTGGCCAATTGATAAATACCGGCATATCCCTTTCGTTTTAATAGTTTCTCCGCGAGCGTCACTAGGTCAAGGAAATCATCAAATTGAGCAAACGCCTCAGGAAAAATCAGGAATGTGGTTTCTATATTATTATCGCCATCTAGCCTGATTAGCTCCCGTAAGACAGCGTCCATACAGCCATCCATGGCAATCTGGGTGTCAACTTCGTAATGGACTTTTTGCTCTTTGATAACCTGAGCAGCAAAAGGGCAAAAATGACATGCCACCACCACATCGGCTATCCATTTTTTTGTTTGTTTAATGATTTTATGGGAAGTGGCCATGTTTTCTTTATAGTAGGTATTTGCAATGGAATTTGTTTATCAGTGCATTGCAACAATAGATTGTCCTTTCTGTTGCAAGAGCGTAAGCTGATATTTGAGTATTAAAGGATGCTGCAAATATTGAGCTAATTGAGATACCGGCATACAATCCCGCCCCGCAACCATTTGGAACACGAAAATGAGCAAAGAACAAAGAAGCCATAAAGAAGACAAGAAAAAACCTGCCTTAAACCCCAAGGAAAAGAAAGCTGCGAAAAAGGCCAAGAAAGAATCTAAAGACTAACGATTGCGCCCAGCAAGCGGCGATTGAAAATCCGCGCACCTTTCCAGTACCCCTCCCTCATGAAGCATGAGGTAACCCTAGCTTCCTAGAGGTCGGCTGTTTGGATAAGGACGGAACCGTCCTCTTGGAAGTCATCCCGTTCAATAAGCCTTTTTGCGGCCTCTTGTATAACCATGCGATGCTGAACGACTGACTGCATCAGCTTATCATCCGAAGCCCCAAATTTAACCCTCAGGCTCTCGGACGAAATCCGGCAAAGCACCCGTTTTTTGTCAACTTCCGCCACAACAGTTGCCATTTTTGTCATATTGTTCCAGCACTCAAGCCTTGGGAAAGAAATCATAATATCTCCTGATCTAGATGTTTGAAAGCTGTGCACGCTGGATGGCCGCATCGCCGATTACTATTAGCCATAGGTTAGGCTCAACTAAGAAAACCAGGTGGAAATGGGGAACGCGACGCTATTCCCCATAATGAGGCAAAACTTACCTACCCTCTAAACGAGAGTAGGTCGTTAATCGTAAACTTTAGCGGCCATTTCTTGTCTTCCATCCCGCACGTACAGGTCAATATACGCTAAGATGTATCCAATAGCAGTTTTAATTCTGGTAAGAGTAGTTTTCACATACCTGAATCATTTGTATACAGGTTTTCAACGGGTATAAAAACATCAAGAAGCAATTGGATCTGAAAACCAGATAGCGAATCCTTAAAACCTAAACGCGGTCAGCTATAATCCTGATAAGCCCCAAATATGGCCATCAACCGGCTAAATTTCTATGTTGTTTATTATTCCTTGGCGAACGCGGCTTTGCCGCCAATGCGTTTTTACCCAATACGTTGCTAAAGCCGTTTTTCGCCGCCGGTTTATGGGTCGAACGGGCATTGTGCTTTAATGGCAATGCTGCGGGAATAGTGGCATCCGGCTCGAAGCCTACCACCATCTCGCGCGGCAACGCTTGCCGAATCAGTTTTTCTATACCCGCCAGCATTTGTTTTTCGTCGATACTGACTAACGATACCGCTTGCCCATTAGCTCCCGCGCGACCCGTACGGCCAATGCGATGCACATAATCTTCGGCAACATTGGGCAGGTCGAAGTTGACGACTTGCGGCAGTTGCTCGATGTCCAGGCCACGAGAAGCAATGTCGGTCGCCACCAATACGCGGACTTGACCTTGCTTGAAATCCGCTAGTGCCTTTGTCCGTGCGCCTTGGCTTTTGTTCCCATGGATAGCGGCGGCTGTTATGCCGTCTTGTGCGAGTTTTTCAGCAACGCGGTTTGCGCCGTGCTTGGTACGGGTAAACACCAACACCTGTTCCCAACCGTGATGGCGAACCAAATGGCTGAGCAATTCCGGTTTTCGCTTTTGGTCGACCGGATGCACCCATTGCTTGACCGTAGTGGCAGCCGCATTGCGTGGGGTCGCTTCGACGAACGCCGGGTTATGCAACAAATCTTTAGCCAGACCTCGGATATCATCGGAAAACGTCGCTGAAAACATCAATGTTTGCCGACGCTTGGGCAACAACGCCATGATCTTACGGATGTCGCGGATAAAGCCCATATCCAGCATCCGGTCGGCTTCGTCCAGCACCAGGATTTCTAGTTGCGAAAACTTGACCGCATTCTGGCTGTATAAGTCCATTAAGCGCCCAGGGGTAGCGACCAACACATCAACGCCGCGCCGCAACGCCATCATTTGCGGGTTGATCGAAACGCCGCCGAAAATGACCGCAGAACGTAAAGGCAAATGCTTACCGTAAGTGGCAACACTTTCGCCGACTTGCGCCGCCAGTTCACGGGTCGGCGTTAAGACCAGCGCACGGATAGAATTGGCTTGCACCTTATCGCCGCCGGATAGGCGATGTAATAGCGGTAAGGTAAATCCGGCAGTTTTGCCGGTGCCGGTTTGAGCTGCCGCCATCAGGTCCTGGCCGGATAATACCGCCGGAATCGCTTGTAATTGGATAGGGGTAGGGGTGGTGTAACCTTGCCCGCTCACTGCGCGCAAAAGGGGTTCGGACAAACCGAGAGTAGAAAATGTCATTGATTAAATTAAGTATGTAAAACCGCCATAAGCCCCCAGAGCCCCATACACCTTAAGGTGTTGTCAGGTGTGGCAAACGTGAGCGGAAAAAAAGGCTTTCAAACTTCAGCCTAAACGACAGGGATAACCAGATTAAAAAGCTGGAGAAAACTTGCGGACTGATGATTTTGATAGGATACGAATTTGGCAAACAGGACAGATTTTGTCGACTTACTGCACTTTTTCCTAAATTACTGATTCTATTATCACACTTATATGGATGCCGGTCAATAATAGATTGCTGGAATACCCCTCACTTTCAGTAACAACCCTGTTGAACCGTCAATAGGTGATTGTCATGGACCCTTTTCCCAGCGTTCATCTCGGAATGCATAACCTCAATTTTGGGCAGTAACGCTACGTTACTGGAGACTTTGGCTGTCCAGGTAATCTTCATAATTCCCATTAAAATCGACGATGCCTGTCGGGGTCAGTTCGATAATCCTTGTTGCTAACGACGATACGAACTCTCGGTCGTGGCTGACAAATATCAAGGTGCCGGGGTAGTTTTCCAACGCCGTATTCAGTGATTCGATAGATTCCATATCAAGGTGGTTGGTGGGTTCATCCATGACCATGATGTTATTTTTTTGCAGGATCAATTTGCCGAAAAGCATGCGGCCTTGCTCGCCCCCTGAAAGCACCTTGACAGGTTTGTTGATGTCGTCCGATGAGAATAACAAACGGCCTAAAGTGCCGCGTATCGTTTGGTCGTCGTCGCTTTCTTTACGCCATTGCCCCATCCATTCGATAAGCGTGACATTATCGGCAAAGTCTTCGGCGTGATCCTGGGCGTAATAACCCACTTCCGAGTTTTCCGACCATTTAATCTTGCCTGTATCCGGCCTTAAGTCCCCGACCAAGGTACGCAGCAGAGTGGATTTGCCGATCCCGTTAGGGCCGATGACGGCAACCCGCTCGCCCACGGCAATCATCAACTTTAAGTCTTTGAACAGCGGCCCTGCCCCATAACCCTTGCTCAAGCCTTCGATTTCCAACGCCACCCGGAACAGCTTTTTGCCTTGGTCAAAGCGGATAAAAGGGTTGACCCGACTGGACGGTTTAACTTCGTCGAGCTTAATTTTTTCCAACTGTCGTGCCCGTGAAGTCGCTTGCTTGGCTTTGGACGCATTCGCCGAAAAGCGGCTGACGAAGGTTTGCAACTCGGCCATTTGGGTTTTTTTCTTCGCATTTCCCGCCAGCAACTGTTCACGCACTTGCGATGCGGCAGTCATGTAATCGTCGTAGTTGCCAGGATAAACACGCAGCTCGCCATAATCCATATCCGCCATGTGGGTGCAGACGCTGTTCAAAAAATGCCGGTCATGCGAGATGATAATCATGGTGCTGTTGCGCTCGTTAAGCACATTTTCAAGCCAGCGGATGGTATTGATGTCCAAGTTGTTGGTCGGCTCGTCCAACAACAAGATGTCGGGATTGGCAAACAAGGCTTGCGCCAACAATACCCGCAATTTCCAACCTGGCGCAACGGCACTCATCAAGCCGTAATGCTGTCCCTGCGGGATGTCCAAACCGAGCAATAGCTCCCCTGCCCTGGCTTCGGCAGTGTAGCCGTCCATCTCCCCAAACTCCACTTCCAGGTCGGCGACCTGCAACCCTTCTTCTTCCGTCATTTCAGGCAGTGCGTAAATGCGGTCGCGTTCCTGCTTGATATGCCAGAGTTCCTTATGCCCCATAATGACGGTATCGATAACACTGAATTCTTCATAAGCAAATTGATCTTGGCGCAATATCCCTAAACGCTCACCAGGGGAGATGCTGACGTTGCCGGTGGAAGGTTCCAGGTCGCCGCTCAGGATTTTCATGAAGGTGGATTTGCCGCAACCATTAGCGCCGATCAAGCCGTAACGGTTGCCGTCACCGAATTTAACAGAAACGTTTTCAAACAGGGGCTTAGCCCCAAACTGCATAGTAATGTTCGCGGAGGTTATCAAAGGGGTGTTCCGAAAGGGTGGGAAATAAAGTGATACCCAAGGTAAGTGGTTATGGCTTTTGGGCGTATGCGGTGACTATTTTACAACAATTGGCTTCCATATACTTACACAAAATCGCAGCCACTCGTAATAGTGAATTTTCTGTAGCCTCAAACACGAATAATGGGTTTATGCAAAATTTAGAAACAAAAAAGCGGCGATACTTAGCATTAACGGCTATATCGCCTTTTACAATGGGAAGCATGTTCAATGCAGGTTAGGTTATCTGCCTCCCACGGAATTCGAACGTAACTCCCTAAGAAATGCTGCCCAACTGTGTATCCCTATTTTTGTTGCCTATAGATTCGGCCTTTTAATGTCCGAACCGTTCGTGCTGAGCTTGTCGAAGCACACACCGCCTTTCGACAGGCTCAAGGCGAACGGAAACTTAATACTTCACAAGGCCGAATCAATAGTCATCACTCTTATGGAGGCTATGGCAATGGTTTAATGCTTTTTACGCCACATCTGATAAACCTGCGCGACATGCTCTATGGCAGCTTGTTGGCGAAGTTTAAATTGTTTTTGATAGGTCCCGTTTTTCACGAAAAAATGGTCTTTTTGGCTAGGTGTAGGGGTATCGACTGCCAGACAATCGTGGTCTGGAAGATTACGGTGTTTTTGCAATTCATTGGGCTTTTTTAAATCGGACGGGTAAGTTGTATACCATCGCCACCATTGCCCGGAAATCAACTGCCCTTGCCACAACTTTGCCGCTTTTTTTGCATCAAGGCTTGCGCCTGGCATCGGCAAGCCTGTAAAGTCATACGCCAATTGTGCTGAGGGGATGGGGTTGGCAGGATCGTAAGGTGAAATGCGATTCGAGGTGGTTTTGGGGGCAAAATAAGCGTACAAGGTATGCGCGTAAAAATCACCAATCGCGTGGACAGCCAGCCCAAAATCATCAAGATCCCCAGACTGTAAGCGACGGTTAATCCGATCCCAACTTTCTTGTACGTATGCAAAGTCAAAATGGTCTCTTGGATCATAAGCCAGCACATTAATATCAACCCTTAAGCTAGCGGCCTTGACCTTGTTTAAGTCATTTATCGGCATTCCTATGAGTGCCCGTTCAAAAATAAAGCTATGGACACTGGCTGCGAATGAGGGGTCAAACGTCGTCCAAAAGTTGCGGCTGTTCAGATAATCCTGAAGTGTTTCACCTGCGATAGCTTCGGTGGAACGCACTCGCCATAAATGTTCAGGATTAAAGACAAAGCACGGAATATATTCAATATCTTGAATGGCGTAGTCGGGGTTATAACTTGCCTTCTTAGGTTCGTCAGGACTTTTTTTATCTGGGCTAAATTTTTTATTTTGTTTTACTTGCGCCAAGGGATCAAGAATTTGCCAAGCGCCTGATTCGTTTTGATACATAACCCAGGCATGGTCGTGAGGTTTGCTACGTTCGAGGGTATGATCCACAATCCGGCCTAATGCGACCCTTACGCAGGTATGGCTGATGCCAGATTCGATTAGCAGGCTTGCCAAAAGAAAACTCAAGTCCTCACAATCCCCACCGTTTTGGGCCAGCGTTTCTTCAGGAAATAACCATTGGTCGAAGCGCCGTTTTGATTTGATATAGTCCAGGCTCGAGAACCAGTTAAAAATCTTATCGGCACGAAAATCAAATCCTCCGGTGCTGCGTTTAAAAAACAACAATTTGTCCTGGATCGTCCATTTATCCGAAATCTCGTGGAGCGTTTTCCGTATCACTGAATTGCCGCCAATAGACACAAACTCGCGTATATCGATGTAATAGCCTTTGATTTGTGTTCCGGGAACTTTTCGGCTGGCCGGGATGGTCGTGTCGTGGACAATCATGTCGCCACTCCAATTCCAGCCTTGGTAAGGACGAATACCGTTCAATTGCATACACATACAAAGTTCCTCATAGTAGAAATCAGCTCAATAAAGGTTTGGATTTACCCATCGCGAAAGGAGAAGCGTTATGTAATTATGAAGTAATGTAAAAAATAGCACCTTTTCGTATATTTATTGGAAATTGCGATAAAGTTTAATAAAACTGCGTAGCCATCAAAAATGTTGGGTTGATATTTTCAAGACTTTTTTCTGCATTGTGCACTGGGAGGCTCCTGACGCCGGTCGAAATTTGGTGAGGCTCCCGCTGGACAAACCCGTATTTCCGCCTGCGTTGCAGGCACCGACATCGGTGCCGATGAACCCCGAACTCGCCGAGCACCGCTAAATACTTATTGCTTTTTCGAATCCATGCGCCGTCGCCGAATCCAACTTTTAAGGATATTCTGGATACGTCGATTTCGATCATTAGTTTGACCGTATGACAAATTCACGGCTCGCCAAGAACCCATTAACCCGTTACTGTTCGTACTACGCCCTTCGACCCAGATCAGGGAAGCCTTGTCGAAATTCCCATTAATAGAAATACATTCAGCATTAAAGACAAGCATCCCTTTCTTATCAACTCACCCCGAGTGAGATCAACGCCTAGCCGTTCGTCCCTGTCGAACAGCTTATTCATAGCTCCCTTCAATAACCTCAAAAATACTGATGTCCACACATTGAACCGACTTCACAAAAAACTATCGGCACATCCACTTAGCCGATAGATAGCCTATCTCAACATTAAAAAACCATCACCACTGACATATAGCCGTCATGTTGCTGTCACCGCAAATTCATATTACTGGGTTATGGTTAGGGCATTCGTCAGGTGCTGATATTCGTCTTGACTAAAGCGCTTGGTGAATTGCAGCGGTTGGAAACTGGCCCAATAACCCCCACCACCCACAGACATTCAACAAATTCAAAAAGGAGCAAACCCATGAAAATGCGACAAATTGCTAGCGGTATCGCCTTAATACTCTCTATGACTCGTATTTGCCACGGAGTTGAAATTGAACAAGAACGTAAACCGCAAAAGCGGCCGGTAAATGTCAAAATAATTGCCATCAATGACTTCCACGGACAATTAGAATCACCGGGTTCATTGCGCAATGCACCCGCCACCCCGCAACCTAGCACATCAGTAGGCGGCATCGATTGGATTGCGGGTTATATCGCCGACATTAGGGGCAAAAATCCCAATACGACTTTTGTTTCGGCAGGTGATCTTATTGGCGCGACGCCCCTGGTTTCTGCCCTATTCCATGATGAAGGCACTATCGAGACTATGAACCGTGTTGGTTTGGATATCAATGCCGTCGGTAATCACGAGTTTGATGAAGGCAAGGATGAGTTGTTAAGGATGCAAAAGGGCGGCTGCCACCCGACCGATGCAAACAGTTGCCAAGGTGCTGCCGTCGGAACGCCCGTCCCATTCGAAGGCGCTGATTTTAAGTTTTTGGCAGCTAATGTCGTAGAAACGGCTACCGGCAAGACCTTGTTTCCTCCTTATACCATCAAAGAATACGACGACGTTAAAGTTGCTTATATCGGCCTGACTCTAAAAGAAACGCCCACGATAGTAACGCCTACAGGCGTGGCAGGATTGGAATTCAAAGATGAAGCCGTAACTATTAACGCCTTGATTCCGCAACTTTACAGAAGGGGCGCGAAAGCCATTGTGGTCTTGATCCATCAAGGCGGTACGATACCTGTGGCGCAAGCTGTATCGACCATCAATACCTGTGACGACAACCTAGCGGGTTCTCCGTTGAAAACGATAGTCAACCGACTATCCGATTTGGTTGACCTTGTGATCTCTGGACATACCCATCAAGCTTATAACTGCATGGTTGCAACCCAGAATGGCACTCACACCATTCCGGTGACCAGCGCCAATTCCCAAGGCCGCGTATTTACTGACATTGATATGGCTATTAATGCCAAAACCGGAAGGGTACAAAGCGTCAATGCGACGAATAAGCTTGTGGACAGGACGAATACGGCCATTATCCCAGATGCGGGTATCAAGCAGATTGTCGATAACTACAAGGCACTAGTGCAACCGATTGCTGACCGTGTTATCGGCAGCATTACTGCCATTCTTTCGCGCACCCCTAATACGGCAGGCGAATCGGCTATGGGTGACGTAATCGCCGATTCTCAACTGACTGCCACTAAAGATCCTGGCTTCGGCAACGCAGTGGTTGCCTTTATGAATCCTGGTGGCATTCGCGAAAGCTTGACATATCTTTCAAGCAGCGCTGGGGAAGGCGATGGCAATGTCACGTTCGGCGAAGCGTTTTCTGTACACCCGTTTGGAAATAGCCTAGTGACAATGACATTGACAGGCGCACAAATCGAAACCTTGCTCGAACAGCAATTTACCGGTTGCCCAAACAACCAGCCTTTTAATCGGATACTGTCGGTTTCTGAAGGGTTCTCTTACGAATGGTCATTGTCCGGCCCTGCTTGTGACAAGGTTAATCCAGCCAGCATCAAAATCAATGGGGTAGCGGTTGACCCGACAGCCAATTATAGGGTCACGGTCAACAGCTTTATGGCAGATGGCGGCGATAATTTCTTAGTCCTTCCGCAAGGCACAAACCGTTTGGGAGGCGCACAAGACATCGATGCCCTGGAAGCATACTTCGCGCTTAACTCGCCTGTTACACCCGGCCTGCTTGACCGCATACTAAGCTTGCCATAACCGCAATGGCTTTTGCGATGCCAGCCGCTGGTTGCTTCTACCAGCGGCTGGCATGGCGTTCTAATCCTATTTCCTGCTTGCTTGCTTTTCATCAATTGTTAACAGAACCGACATCAAACCGACATAACAGCCGAGTAGTGTTCAAGGTTCAGCCTAGATACTTTCTAAGTTGAATTCGATAACTAAAAAATAATACGTTGGAGATTACCATGAGATTGATTAACACGTTATTCGCTATATCGGCAGTGCTAACAACACTGTCCCCCCTCGCACAATCTGCCGAAAATGAACCGCACCCTGTACATAGCGTCCAGTTGGGGCCTAGGCCATTTTTCTTGGTCAACGATATGCAGGACAGCGCACTTAAAACCAAGCTGCAAAAATGTTCTGAAAATTCTTTCCATAAAACCGATTTTTCGATTGGCCATCGTGGCGCCGCCCTGCAATTTTCCGAGCACACCAAGCAATCGTATGAAGCGGCGGCGCGTATGGGTGCGGGCATAGTCGAGTGCGACGTCACCTTTACCAAGGACAAAGAACTGGTCTGCCGCCATTCACAATGCGACCTGCACACGACGACTAACATCCTGGAAACGCCTTTAGCCAGTAAGTGCTCAGTCCAACCCGACTTTACCAGTGCAACACCGTTTGCTAACGTGCAATGCTGTACCAGCGATATTTCTTTAGCTGAATTCAAGACGCTGAAAGGCAAGATGGATGGCAGTAATCCCAACGCGAAAACGGTTGCGGAATATATGGCCGGCACTCCTGATTTTCGTACCGATACGTATTCCGGCAATGGCATCTTGATGAGCCATAAGGAAAGCATAAGCCTGTTCAAGAAACTGGGCGTAAAGATGACACCGGAGCTAAAAGCTGCCAGCGTACCTATGCCGTTTGACGGCTTTACCCAGCAAGATTACGCACAAAAAATGATTGATGAATATAAGGCTGCCGGTGTAAATCCGACGGACGTTTATGCACAATCCTTTAACCATGATGACTTACGTTACTGGATTAACCATGAACCTGCTTTTGGCAGACAAGCCGTTGCCCTCGAAGACTTGAATGTTCCTGCCGACATGCCGGCTGCTACCGCCAGATTGGCTTCGCTTGCTGCAGACGGTGTACAAATAGTGGCACCGCCAACCTGGACGTTGGTGACTCTCGATGCCCGTAACAAGATTATTCCTTCCGACTATGCCTTAGCCGCTAAGGCCGCTGGGCTGGACATCATCACTTGGACGTTGGAACGTTCTGGCCTGCTAAAAAATATTGCCGGCAATTCTTTCTACTATCAATCCGTCTTAGGCGGCGTTAAAACCGATGGAGACACGATGGTCCTTCTCGATGTGCTGGCACAAGATGTCGGTATAAGGGGTATTTTCTCAGATTGGGCCGCTACCGTTACTTATTATGCCAACTGCATGAAATTGAAATAGCCGTGTGAACGGGCGGGTTAACCGAGTAACCCGCCCGTTTATCACGCACTATCTCGCATCATTTGGCATTTTTGCCTTGAATCTCATCGACCCTACCTGAGGAGCTTTCCCCATGAAAACATGCGACCCAAATTCTTACCTGAACCCCAAATGCTTAACCTTCGCCGCCCTGCCTCTATTACTGGCCTGCACGATACCAAACGCCGTAGCGGCTGATGTCCCACTGATGGAACAAGGCATCCAATTCGGCGACTTGGCTCCAGGACGGACTATCGTCTGGAGCCGTTCTGACCGCCCAGCGCGTATGATGGTGCAATACGCATTCAACGAACAATTTACACATGCCAAAACTATCGTCGGCCCTTATGCAGATGAAGGCAATGATTTTACCGCCCGTCAGGATTTGGTCGGGCTTCCCGAAGGCAAGGATGTTTTCGTCAAAGTCTGGTTTGAAGACTTGACCAATGCCCACGGCAAAAGCGAACCGATACTCGGCCATTTCCATACCATCGGCAAACAAGAAAGCATCCGTTTCGTTTGGGGCGGGGACGTCAGTGGCCAAGGCTGGGGTATCAACGAAGCCTTTGGCGGCATGAAAATCTATGAAGCAATGCGTCAAGTTGAACCGCAATTCTATATTTCCAGCGGCGACAATGTCTATTCTGACGGCCCTATACCTGAAAGCAAACCGGCGGAGAATGGACAAATTTGGACCAACCTTGTGATCCCTGAGGTGAGCAAAGTTGCCGAAACCCTGGGTGAATTCCGTGGCCGTTACAAATATAACCTGATGGACCACAATATCCGTCGGTTCAACGCCGAAGTGCCGCAAATATGGCAATGGGACGACCATGAAGTCGTCAACAATTGGTCTAGCGCCAAAGACTTAAACGCAGATGACCGCTATACCGTTAAGGATATTCCGACCTTAATCGCCCGTGCCACCAAAGCCTTTCATGAATACGCCCCCTTGCGTCCCCATGATGCTGAGGAATCTGACCGTGTATACCGGAAAATTTCTTACGGTAGATTGCTGGATGTGTTTGTCTTGGACATGCGCAGCTATCGCGGGCCTAATACAGCCAATCTGCAAACTCAGGAAAGCATTGAAACTGCATTTCTTGGTGATTTGCAAGTGGCATGGCTGGAGAATGAGCTGAAAAACTCTAAGGCCGTATGGAAAGTCATTTCTGCGGACATGCCAATTGGCCTGAACATAGGGGACGGCACTATTAACAATATTCCCAATGGTACGCCTCGCTGGGAGGCCATTGCCAATGGCGACAATGGCGTGGCACGTGGGCGTGAATTGGAAACGGCCCGTTTGTTGCGCTTCATCAAGCACGAGGAAATCAACAATATTGTTTGGCTAACAGCGGACGTGCATTACGCCGCCGCCCATTTCTATGATCCCGCCAAGGCTCAAACCAAAGACTTTACACCGTTTTGGGAGTTCGTCGCCGGCCCACTCAATGCGGGTTCTTTTGGCCCAAATACCACAGACGGCACTTTCGGCCCACAAGTGGTATTTAGCAAAGCACCACCTGACGGGAAGTCTAATCTTTCACCTTATGCGGGACTGCAATTTTTCGGTGAAGTAAACATCGACAGGAACAGTAAAGCATTGACCGTTGACCTGAAAGATATTGCAGGCACGACGGTATTTAGCAAGACGTTGCCCGCAGAAGATTAACATAAGGATCCCCGAAAAAGGTTGGGAATCCCATCCGGGTCGGGCACAATTTGTCACGGGCAAGTCCTCGTTCGAATTAAGTGTAACCCACTGAACTTTATTCGACTATACAGGACTTGTCCGCCTTTTTCATGTCATGTTCGGGCTCGCTGAACGATAATCTTGAACCAGATGACATAGATTCGTTTTTACCGGGTAAAATTAGTATTGGACATAAGTTGGACAACCTAGGGATCGTCCGTCATGTCAATCCTACAACTGGTTGACGATATGTTCGCCAATTGCCAGTGAAGCCGTAGCCGCCGGGCTTGGCGCGTTAATCACGTGAATAGCATTGTGGCGTACCACCAAGTGAAAATCATTGACCAAATCGCCTGTCGCACTCATGGCTTGGGCGCGTACGCCGGCATGCCCCGGAACTAAGTCATCTATCCGTATATCCGGTACAAGCCGCTGAAGTGTCTTGCAGAAATGGTCTTTACTCAATGACTGTGCGAATTCTGAAAAGGCCATCGCCGGATATTTACGAAGAAAACGCCAAAGCCCAGGAAACAGTAACGCATCAAGCAGATCCCGACTATCGATTTTAGAAAAATGGTATCCTTCGCGGGCAAAAGCTAGCACAGCGTTCGGACCGGCCTCCACTCCCCCATGAATCATCCGGGTAAAATGGACACCCAAGAAAGGAAATTCTGGATTGGGCACTGGATACACCAAGTTTTTCACCAACTGCCCTGCCGAAGGTTTGAGCAGGTAATATTCACCGCGAAATGGAACAATCCTTACCTCACGTTTTTCCCCGGCAAGTTCAGCGACACGGTCGCAATATAATCCTGCACAATTGACCAAGAAATCACCGGTGAATTCGGTTTTAGTGCTGGTGGTGGTTAACCACATGCCAGACTTGAGGTTGATTTGCACGACTTTGGCATCAGTCACAATCTGTCCGCCACGGTCTTGGATAATGGCGGCCATTCGGTCACAGACTTGCCGATAGTCGACTATTCCTTCTTCTGGGACATGCACGGCCGCTAGTGCATTGACGTTGGGTTCGAGTTTTCGTGCTTCGTCCCTATCAAGCTTCTTGAGCCCTTTCAGCCCGTTTGATATGCCGCGCCTGAATAATTCATCCAAACGCGGCAATTCTTCAGGCGTTACAGCAACAACAAGTTTCCCGCAGATCTCATGAGCGATATGCTCCATACGGCAGAACTCAACCATTTGTTTAATACCGGTTACAGCCAATTTTGCTTTGGCTGAACCAGGCGCATAGTAAAGTCCTGCGTGTAAAACACCGCTATTGTGGGTGCTTTGATGCATACCGACCTTGGTTTCTTTTTCCAGCAAAATGAGCTTAGCCGACGGAAAACGCTCCAATAGCCGATAAGCGGTAGCCAAACCCACTAATCCGCCCCCTATAACAAGAAAGGATTTTTGTTTATTCATGGAAGATTTCTAAGTCCTGATTAATTAAATTGTAATGCATGAACATTATCCCATCGACAATCCCCATAAGGGATATACAATTAGCCTGTTCATTGGCCATTCTTGAGCCTTGCCAGAAATCCTTTCCGTACTGTGCTCCATTTTCTATGTCGAGAACAAAGAAAACGAAAAATATATAGCCGAATCATTTAAGTTCGGTTTTGACTTGACGTCAACATTTGTGCAAATCTTACAAATTCTTATCCCGTATTTCTTTGAGAAAAATTTTTTCCGTCACTTATGCAGAGCATAATATACTAGACTTATTTTTTTCAAGGCCGTATTAAAATGAAATTTTCGTTAACTCAGAAATTAACAAATAAACAAGCGATAATTGGAATTGTTGGTTTAGGCTATGTCGGCCTTCCGCTGACTATCCGTTTTTGCGAGGTGGGCTACAAGGTTATCGGTTTTGATATTGACCCAGAAAAGGTAACTGTACTTAACGCCGGCAAAAGTTATATTGAACATATCCCGGAAAGTTTAATTCAAAACGCCATAGGCCACGGTTTTGAAGCCACGACCCATTTCTCACGCGTTTCTGAAGCCGATGCCCTAATCCTTTGTGTACCGACCCCGCTAAACCAATACCGCGAACCTGACTTAAGTTTTGTCACAAACACCACTGATTCCTTATTGCCTTATTTAAGGCCTGGGCAAGTCGTTTCCCTGGAAAGCACGACTTATCCTGGAACAACAGATGAAGAATTGTTGCCAAGAATTGAATCCACGGGGCTTAAAGTTGGTGAAAATGCTTTCCTGGTGTATTCGCCAGAGCGCGAAGACCCCGGCAATATCAATTTTACTACCCGCACCATTCCCAAGGTGTGCGGAGGCTACACGCCGTCTTGCCTTGAAGTTGGCTTGGCCTTGTACGGCCAAGTGATAGATCGGGTCGTACCCGTCAGTTCCACGCGGGCAGCGGAACTTACCAAGCTGCTGGAAAATATTCACCGTGCAGTCAATATCGGCTTGGTCAATGAAATGAAAATGGTGGCTGACAAGATGGGCATCGATATCCACGAAGTCATCCGTGCCGCCGCCACCAAGCCTTTTGGCTTTGTGCCTTACTATCCTGGGCCGGGTCTCGGTGGCCACTGCATCCCGATTGACCCTTTCTACTTGACCTGGAAGGCCCGTGAATACGGGGTGCACACACGGTTCATCGAATTGGCTGGGGAAGTTAATTCTTCGATGCCGGATTACGTCATAGCCAAGGTTACCGCCGCATTGAATTCCTTGAAGAAATCGATCAATGGCAGCCGCGTTTTGGTGTTGGGCATTTCCTATAAGAAGAACGTCGATGATATGCGCGAATCCCCGTCAGTCGTGTTGATGGAAAAATTGCGCGATCTTGGCGCGGAAGTGTCGTACAGCGATCCTTATGTCCCTATTTTCCCCAAAATGAGACAACACAACTTCGACCTAAGTAGCGTGCAGCTCAGCCAAGATTTAATCGCCGGTTACGATTGTGTCCTGTTGGCTACCGACCACGACAGGTTTGATTATGATTTAATTAAATCAAGCGCCAAGCTGATTATTGATACAAGGGGGCGCTATTTACGGGAATCAAGCCAAATTTTCAAGGCTTAACTATAAGGTTTAAGCCAGCAATATGGAAATTGCTGGCTTCCTAATTAAAGCTTTTGTCGCCAACTGAGCGATAGACTAGGCGTCATATTCGAAATGTCGTTTTAGTTTGATTTGAAGAATCAAATATGCAAAAACAAATGGGTTCAATGACTTCCCGTTCTGCCATTTTATTTCAATGCCTAAGCACCCAAGCTCTCATGGATTGGTCATGGCGGGTTAGGACTGATCCGTTAAGTTGGGTTTACGATTATGGTAAGAAACTTAGCCTGGAATTTTAATCATCAGCAATCACTGGCCATAATGTCTTGATACTTTAAATATCGCTATAGGCCACATAAAGCCTATGGCACTATTTGGAACATTAAGGAAAAGGATTCATTTTGTCCAGTATTACCCACCACATGGAATTTCGCGCTGAGCTTGTGGTATCATGAAAGTAACAAATTTTTCGAAGTACCCGATTGAATTATCAATTACTTTCCAATAGCAGCCGTTCCACAGTCCGGATCACGTTGATGCTTCCAGTGATCTTTCTTGTTTTTGCCGCGACTGCAATTCCGATCGAGTTTCGACCACTTGGAGGGGCTAATTTTAGCTTTGCCTTCAAAGATTTTTCTGTTGTCTCCGATGTCATCGCAAATATTATTGGGTACATACCTATCGGAATTATATTTGGAGAATTTGGTTTGCTGAGAGCCTGCTTCTTCGCCACACTGATTTCGACGTTTTCAGAAACGAGCCAGTTAATAATAATGCACCGATACCCAGGGGTTTCTGATGTGATATCGAACGTATCCGGTGCAACTTTAGGAGCTCTCGTGAGCTTGCGTTGGACGATTCGTTCGCCTGCGATCCGGATCAGCAGATGGAATGCGATATTTGCGGCGTTGCTGACGGTCGCGCTGATTCTTTACGTTTGGACACTATCTAGCGACCCCATTAGTTCAAGGGGAACCTCATCACCAGGGACTCTCGAAGCCCTTTGGAAGCTCGACGAAAATAGCGGTCGCACGGTTTTGGATTTTTCCGGGCACGAAATGACGGGCAAGTTCAGCAAAGAGCCGATACGTCTTAATGGCATGATGGGCAACGCAGCCGTTTTTGATGGCACGAATTACATCGACTTTGGACATTCGACAGTACTTCGCCTCGCCGGCAACATGACGATTACTGCCTGGATCAAATCCAGTTCTTATCCCGTCGATGATGCGGCGATTGTTTCACAGCTCCAAAATGATCGTGGGTATCAGTTGGACACAACGATTGACAGGGGATCGCGCACGATCGGTTTCAAACTCACCGATGCATGCGGAAACCTCATGTCACGTTACGGAGCGACTTCTCTAGCCCTAAATACCTGGTATCATGTGGTCGGAGTCTACAACGCTGCGGCCCAGACGCTAGATGTTTACTTGAATGGAGAGTTGGACAACGGCTTTCTGCTCGGCTCGGTAAGCGGTGTACAGCGCAGTTCTCGCGGGTTGGTCTATGTCGGCAGAAGAAGTGATTCCAAACAATTCAATTTCTCGGGATCAATTGATGACGTGCGTATTTACTCATTTGCGCTCACGAAGTCCCAAATCGCGGCTGTAATGCATGCTGGAGTCATTCAAGTTCCCACAGTAAATCATGCCTCTAATAGCTTTCACTGTGGATCATTGTCCGATAATGAAGATAAGGAACTTCCAGGAATTGCTGCCACTTTAGGCGTACTCGTAGCGCTCGCCTGCATTGGCATCTGGCCGTCATATCAGTGGCCTATATTGCTCGGAATCAGCTTCGCTGCAGGTTTGCTACTTCTCACTGTCACTGCACCAAATCTACCTGCGTTTAACACCTGGATGCTACCGCTGGTTAGTTTAGCCGGAGGAGCGTCCGTAGCAGCTTCTGTGCGTCGGCCTGGAAAGCATGATCTTTATTCTTAACAGTCACATAGCAGGACACCTTTTCATGACAATGCAGTTATTCGAAACCAAGCGCCATGTGTTCGAATATGCGAAGAGTATTGTAATAGCAAACGGCTTCACTCAAAACTAGGCCCCCTCAGCCCAGATGCTTTTGAAACAAAAAACCGCTTAACCGAGTGTCCACAAGAGCCGGGTAAGGTCATTTAGTAAGGCTATGTCACCGTTAAATATGGAATTTTCATCTGCTTCTACAGTCGAATGATTTATATAGGATTCCTCTGGGAGAGCATCATGAACAACGGCGAATTCATGCAGTTAGTCACCGCCCTTCGGGAGCTGGATCATCATCAGCGCAAACGGTTGAGCGCTTCATTGAACCAAGCCAGCGACGAGGCCAAAGTCTTTGACGTGATCGAGGCCTGCTTTGAGTGCAAAAGTCTTGTCCTCATTGTGCCAGTGCCGAGTTGTACCGCTTTGGTTGTGCTGGCGGGTTGCAGCGTTACCGTTGCCAACAGTGCCACAAGACCTTCAATGCCCTGACCGGAACGCCCCTGGCACGGCTTCGTGGCAAGCCAAAATGGCTGGGCTACTTGGCTGCGGTGAAGCAATCGCTGACCGTACGCCAAGCTGCCGCCGACACCGGCATCCACCGCAACACCAGTTTCCGTTGGCGGCACCGGTTCTTAAGCTGGATCAGCCAGGATTGCCCGTCCCAGCTGCGCGGCATCACCGAAGCCGATGAAACCTACCTGCTGGAATCGGACAAGGGCAAGCGGAACTTGGGGCGCACGCCTAGAAAGCGCGGCGGCAGCGCCACTAAAAGAGGGGTCTCCGACGAACAGATCTGTGTGCTAGTGGTTGGGACACCAACACACGGACAAAAAACCTGAATTACATGATGGATGCCTATGTAATCGGCGCATTACCACCTTACAATTATCTTTTAGGGGGCAAACTTGTATCGTATCTTATTGTTTCTAAAGAAGTGCGCGAACTTTTCCATCAAAAATACAGGGATACGAAATATAATCAGTTAGCAGGAATATTTACCACTAGCTTGTATGGCAAAAGTTCTCAATATAATCGTTTGAAATTTAAAGATAGATTGCTCTATTCACCAATTGGCGAGACGAAGGGGTACGGTACTTTGCATCTAACCACTGAAACTTTTAAAGCCATGAACGACTTCCTTAAGGAACAAGGAATAATTGTAAGCAATAAATTTGGTGACGGCCCAAGTTGGACTATGCGAGTCATAAGAAACGCAGGAGAGTTATTAGGATTTAACCCAGATAATTTATTAATGCATTCTTTTAAAAGGAAAATATATTTTGTGCCGTATGCTAAAAACACAATTAGTTTTTTAAACCAAAAAGACACTTATCTTGATTTTTATAATCAAAATGTAAATACGCTAACAAACTATTGGCGAGAACACTGGCTTAGACAACGTAAGAATAACAATAAAATAATAGAAGAAGTTAAGTGGTTTAATCCAAATTATTTTGAAATTTGAATCACTCCACCGTCACCGACTTTGCCAGGTTCCTTGGCTGATCGACATCAGTGCCTTTTAGGACGGCGACGTGGTAGGAGAGTAACTGCAACGGCACCGTGTACACAATCGGCGATATTTCGTTGTCCACTTGCGGAATTTTCAGGATTTGGACATTGCTATCTGGGGACGAAGACAAGGTTTCGTCCATGAATACGATTAGCTGTCCGCCACGCGCACTGACTTCCTGCATGTTGGATTTGAGTTTCTCCAGCAGGCTGTTGTTTGGGGCAACGGTGATGACCGGCATATCGGCATCAATAAGCGCCAACGGCCCGTGTTTCAATTCTCCGGCAGGATAGGCCTCGGCATGAATGTAGGAAATTTCTTTGAGTTTTAACGCACCTTCCATCGCAATGGGATAATGTGTGCCCCTGCCGAGAAATAAGGCATGTTCTTTGTCCGCGAATTGTTCGGACAACACCTTGATTTCATTGTCTAACCGCAATACTTTTTCGATTTTTCCAGGCAAGGCGAACAATTCCGAAGTCAACTTCGCTTCCATAATATCGCTTAATTGAAACCGTCGCCCCATCGCAATAACCAGTAGCATCAGGGTGACTAACTGGGTCGTGAAGGCTTTAGTTGAAGCAACGCCAATTTCAGGGCCGGCACGGGTCATCAGAACGAGATCGGATTCCCTGACCAAGGAGCTTTCCGGCACATTGCAAATGGTTAAGGAGTGCTTGGCACCCAGTTTTTTGGCTTCCTGCAAGGCAGCCAGAGTATCGGCGGTTTCACCAGACTGGGAAATGGTGACTACCAAGGTGTCTGGCGCAAGAACCGGATTCCGGTAACGGAATTCGCTGGCAACTTCGATGCTGCATGGGACACGTGCCAGTTCTTCCAACCAGTAGCGGGCGACAAGGCCAGCATGGTAACTGGTGCCGCAAGCCAAGATAAGAATAGCCTTAGTGTTGTCGAAAATATCTGGGGCATTAAACCCAAAGGCGTTTTCCTGTAAGCGGTTATTGATGAAGCGACCTTCCAAGGTTTGCGAAATAGCGAACGGCTGCTCATAGATTTCTTTAAGCATGTAGTGCCGATATTCGCCCTTTTCAGCGGCTTCAGCGGTGAGTTGGCTGTCTTTGATGGGGCGGCTAACGATGTTGTCATCCTTATCGTAGATGACCAGGTCATTGATACCAATCGCGGCAATATCCCCGTCTTCAAGGAAAATAAACCGTTGTGTGACTGGGAGCAAAGCCGCCACGTCTGAAGCGATGAAGTATTCGCCAATCCCTACCCCAATCACCAAAGGGCTGCCTTTCCGGCAGGCAACCAAGGTATCGGGGTGGCCTGTGCTTAATATGCCCAAGGCATACGCACCTTCCAGCTTGGCGACGGCTTGCTTGACGGCCCCGACAAAATCATTTGTGGATTCAAGCGCGTCATAGATTTGGTGGACGATGACTTCGGTATCAGTTTGCGAAGTGAATTCATAGCCTCGTTCAAGCTGCTGGCTTCTTAGCTGTTCATGGTTTTCGATGATGCCGTTATGGACAACCGTCACCTTATTGCGACAGATATGAGGATGGGCATTTTGGGTACTGGGCTTTCCGTGTGTTGCCCAACGGGTATGGGCTATGCCTATATGGCCTGAGATGGGATCGGCTTGCAACAAGGCTTCCAAGCCCTTGACCTTGCCGAGCTCACGCTTCCTGTAAATTTCATGGTTGTGGATGACCGCCATCCCCGCCGAATCGTAACCTCGGTATTCAAGCCGTTTTAAACCTTCCAACAAGATAGGGACTACATTTCTTTGCGCGATGCCACCTACGATTCCACACATATCATCTATCCTTTTAGCTTACTTTTTTGACTGGTCGTTGCCACCCCGCAACCGAAACCTGTTTTGCGCGGCTCAAGGTCAGTTGGTTTTCAGGGCTGTCTTTTGTAATGGTTGAACCAGCACCTATCGTGGCATTCTTGCCAACCGTGACAGGCGCGATCAATTGCGTGTCCGAACCGATGAAGGCGCCGTCTTCAATTACTGTCCTATATTTGTTGGCCCCGTCATAATTGCAAGTGATCGTCCCCGCACCAATATTGACGTTGCTGCCTACCGTTGTATCGCCTATATAACTTAAATGGTTGATTTTGCTTTTGTCTGCTACGTCTGACTTCTTAATTTCCACAAAATTGCCGATATGGACGTTTGTCCCCAACACGGTCTCGGGACGTAATCTGGCGAATGGGCCGATACGGCTACCTGGGCCGATAACGGCATTCTCGATGAAACAGTTATCAAGAATTTCTACATTATCCCCAATAATGGAATTCTTGATTCGCGTATTTGCACCGATAACGATGTTGCTGCCTAAGTTATTTTTTCCTTCCAGAATAACATTGATGTCTATCTCAATGTCTTGCCCTAAAGATTCGATGCTGCCCCTTAAATCAAACCGCGCGGGGTCGCGAAAAGTAACACCTTGCTCCATTAAGCGTACCGCCTGTTCCCGCTGATAGACTCTTTCCAAATGACTAAGTTGCATCCGGTTGTTTACGCCCATAACTTCATCTTCTGAATGGGGATGGTTGGTAATAATCCGAATGTGTTCAGCCACTGCCAGTTCGATGATGCCGGTCAAATAATATTCGCCTTGGGCATTGTCATTCTTTAATTGGGTTAACCAGGACTTTAGCTTGTCCCCTTTAACCGCCATGATGCCCGTATTGACTTCCTTGATGAGTTTTTCGTCATTGGTGGCATCTTTTTCTTCGACAATTTTTTGTACTTGACCGTGGGAATCCCTAATTATCCTACCGTAACCTTTAGGGTCGGTCAGGTTGACGGTAAGTAAGCCTAGCGACTTGTCACCGACATTCGCCAATAGCATTTTTATTGTTTCAAGCTTTAATAAAGGGACATCGCCATACAAGATCAGTACGGTATCCCTGCCATCTATTTGGTCGGCAACCTGCATTACCGCATGACCCGTGCCTAATTGCTGTCTTTGTTCTATCCAGCTAGCTTCTAGCTGTTTTAGGCTTTCCTTGACCAAATCACCGCCATGCCCAAAAACGATCTTGACCTTATTTTCAGTGAGTTGTCTGCTCATGCCGTAAACATGTTCCAACAACGACCTGTCGGCTATTTTATGCATGATTTTGGGGAGTGCAGACCGCATGCGCGTACCTTTGCCCGCCGCCAGAATGATAGTGGTAATCGTCATTTATCCCCCTAAACAAAAAAGCCCGATAATGCAATCATACATTATCAGGCCTGTACTTTTTCTGACTATATAAAACTTTTGGTCAAGTTATTAATTAAACACCGCGCTTTCTGAGCCTATCCAATGTCCTTAATTGCATGATGGCTTCCGCCAATTGCGCCTGCGCGGTGGCATAATCGATCTTGCCGGATTTGTCGACCAAGGCTTCCTCGGCCCTTGCTTTGGCTTCGATAGCGGCGGCTTCATCAATGTCTTTCGCCCGAATCGCCGTGTCTGCCAACACAGTAACCAAATGCGGCTGCACTTCCAGCATTCCACCGGAGACGTAGAAAGGATGGCTTTCAGTATCGCTGACTTTTACACGCACTTCGCCGGGTTTTAGACGAGTGATGAACGGCGCGTGACGGGGTGTAATGCCCACTTCACCCAATTCGGCAGGCGCGAACACCATTTCGGCCGAACCGGAAAAGATTTCCTTCTCAGCGCTTACGATATCCACATGTACGGTCATGACCATAATATTCTCTAATTACTGCTAAATTTCGGGTCGAATCTTTATTTTAGTTTCTTCGCTTTTTCCAGCGCTTCATCTATTGTCCCAACCATGTAAAACGCTTGTTCTGGGATGGCATCGTATTCGCCTTCGATAATGCCCTTAAACCCGGCAATCGTATCTTTCAGGGAGACGTACTTCCCTGGCGACCCCGTGAAGACCTCGGCAACGGTGAACGGTTGTGATAGGAAACGCTGGATTTTACGCGCCCTGACGACAACGAGTTTGTCGTCTTCCGACAATTCGTCCATACCCAGAATGGCAATAATGTCGCGTAATTCTTTATAGCGTTGCAACACGCCTTGAACCTTCCGCGCGACGGAATAATGCTCTTGTCCAATTACCAGCGGATCAAGCTGGCGACTGGTAGAATCCAATGGGTCTACCGCCGGGTAAATACCTAATTCGGCAATCTGGCGCGACAGCACCACGGTTGCGTCCAAATGCGCGAATGTTGTGGCTGGCGATGGGTCGGTCAAGTCATCCGCAGGGACATAGACCGCTTGGATTGAGGTGATAGAACCTTTTTTGGTTGAGGTAATACGTTCCTGCAACACACCCATTTCTTCCGCCAATGTTGGCTGATAACCCACCGCAGAAGGCATACGGCCTAACAACGCAGACACTTCCGTACCCGCCAAGGTATAACGATAAATATTGTCCACGAAGAATAACACGTCGCGGCCTTCATCACGGAAATACTCCGCCATCGTCAATCCGGTCAACGCAACCCGAAGCCTGTTTCCAGGCGGCTCGTTCATTTGGCCATAGACCATCGCCACTTTGGATTTTGAAAGGTCCTCTATGTTGATAACACCGGCTTCCTGCATTTCATGGTAGAAATCGTTACCTTCACGCGTCCGTTCACCTACCCCCGCAAACACCGATAAGCCTGAATGCTGGGTCGCGATGTTATTAATCAACTCCATCATGTTGACGGTTTTGCCTACACCCGCACCGCCGAACAAGCCGACTTTTCCGCCTTTGGTGAAAGGGCAAACCAAGTCGATAACCTTGATACCGGTTTCCAACAGTTCAGTGGCGGCGGCTTGCTCTACGTAACTGGGCGCTTCACGGTGTATGCCCCATTTGACTTTTTCGCCAATTGCGCCTTTTTCGTCGATGGGTTGACCCAAGACGTTCATAATACGACCCAAGGTCTCCAGGCCGACAGGCACAGCAATCGGTGCATTGGTATTGGCAACATCCAAACCGCGACTCAGGCCGTCCGTGCTGCCCATTGCGATAGTCCTGACCACGCCGTCGCCCAGTTGTTGCTGGACTTCCAGCACCAAATCTTTACCTTGTACATTTAACGCATCATAAACCTTGGGCATCTCTTCACGTGAAAACTCCACGTCAACGACCGCGCCTATGATCTGAACGATTTTACCCAAACTCATTGAGTTGTCCTCTTAAATAATTAATTCGTTTTGCTACTGTCCTAAACCGCCGCCGCTCCACCAACGATCTCGGAGATTTCCTGGGTGATCGCCGCTTGTCTGGCCTTGTTATAGATCAATTGTAATTCTTTGATAAGGTTGCCGGCATTGTCGGAGGCACTCTTCATCGCCACCATTCTTGCCGCTTGCTCGCAGGCATTGTTCTCGACCATGCCTTGGAAAACAATAGATTCTATATAGCGGGTCAACAGGTGATCCAGCACTTCTTTGGCATCCGGTTCGTAAATATAGTCCCAATGCCCGGTCAGGGATTCTTCTATTTCATCCGCTACAACGGGCAGCATTTTGTTGATGGTAGGCAGTTGCGTCATGGTATTGACGAATTCGTTGTTGACCACATACAACTCGTCGATCCAGCCTTCCGCATAAGCATCCAGCATGATCTTGATAATGCCGACGATGTCGTTTAAATGAGGCGTATCGCCCAACTTGGTGACTTGACCAACCAAGTTAGTTTTCAGGTTGCTGAAAAAACCGGAAGCTTTTGTGCCTATGGTACAAACATCGGCCTCAACACCGATTTTTTCCCACTCGGTTAGTTGAACCAAGATTTTTCTAAATAAATTGGCGTTCAACCCTCCGCATAAGCCACGGTCAGAACTGACGATTATAATGCCTACACGCTTGACTTCACGCTGGATCAGGAAACTGTGCTTATATTCAGGATTGGCATGTGCCAAATGCTTGATGATCTGTCCTATCCTTTTTGAATAAGGCCGCGTCGCTTGCATCCGTTCTTTCGTCTTGCGCATCTTGCTGGCCGCAACCATTTCCATCGCGCGCGTGATCTTTTGCGTATTCTTGATACTGGCGATCTTCGTCCGTATTTCTTTACCAACAGCCATCAGTCGTCCTTGTTACCAACTGCGTGTTTCGATGAAGGACTCAATCGCGTTCTTCATACCATTTTTGATGTCATCAGAAAAATCGCCTGTCGTGTTGATGGTATCCATCAAGGCGGAATGCTCCGATTTCATGTAGCCATGTAAGCCCGCTTCAAATGCCAGAACCTTATTGACTTCCACCGCATCCAGGTAGCCCTCGTTGGCAGCAAACAGCGACATCGCCATCTGGGCAACCGACATCGGCGCATATTGGTTTTGCTTCATCAATTCGGTGACCCGTTGCCCACGCTCGATCTGCTTGCGTGTGCTTTCGTCCAGGTCTGATGCAAACTGTGCGAACGCCGCCAATTCGCGGTATTGCGCCAAGTCCAGACGGGTACCACCGCCCAATTTCTTGATGATCTTGGTCTGGGCTGCACCACCGACACGGGAAACCGACAAGCCGGCATTCACGGCAGGCCGGATGCCTGAGTTGAACAGGTTGGTTTCCAGGAAGATCTGTCCGTCAGTAATGGAAATGACGTTGGTCGGTACGAACGCCGATACGTCGCCGCTTTGGGTTTCGATGATCGGTAACGCGGTAAGCGATCCGGTCTTGCCTTTGACTTTGCCTTTCGTCAGTTTTTCGACTTCGTCAGCATTGATACGGGCGGCTCGTTCTAGCAAGCGCGAGTGAAGATAGAATACGTCACCTGGATAGGCTTCACGTCCTGGCGGACGGCGCAGCAACAGCGACACTTGGCGATAAGCCCAAGCCTGCTTGGTCAAGTCGTCATAAATGATAAGCGCATCTTCGCCGCGATCCCTAAAGAATTCGCCCATCGAGCAACCGGTATAAGGTGCGATAAATTGCAAGGCGGCAGATTCAGAGGCGGAAGCCGCGACGATAATGGTATGTTCCATTGCGCCGTGTTCTTCCAGTTTGCGAACCACGTTGGCAATGGATGAACGTTTTTGCCCAATCGCCACGTAAATACATTTAATGCCCGTGCCTTTCTGGTTGATGATGGCATCAATGGCGATAGCAGTTTTTCCGGTTTGGCGGTCGCCGATAATCAATTCGCGTTGGCCGCGTCCAATGGGGATCATCGCATCAATGGATTTCAAACCTGTTTGCACCGGCTGGTCTACCGATTGACGGGCGATTACGCCAGGTGCGATTTTTTCGATGGGCGAGGTTTCCTTGGTCTTGATTGCACCTTTACCGTCGATGGGATTGCCCAAGGCATCGACCACCCGGCCCAATAAGGCTTCACCGACAGGGACTTCCAAAATTTTACCCGTACATTTAACGGTGTCACCTTCCGAAATATGCTGATACGCTCCCAAGATGACCGCACCGACGGAATCCCGTTCCAAGTTGAGCGCCATGCCAAAAGCATTGCCAGGGAATTCCAGCATTTCGCCTTGCATGGCTTGGGACAAGCCGTGGACTCGCACGATACCGTCAGTCACGCTCACAACCGTGCCTTCCGTGTGGGATTCTGCGCTAAGATCGAAGTTTTCGATTTTCTTTTTTATCAGGTCGCTGATTTCAGATGGATTTAATTGCATGTCTATTTCTCTCTTACTGTAGAGCCTTACGCAAATTTTGGAGTTGGCCTCTAATGGAACCATCAATCACCCGGTCGCCTGCTCTTACCAGGACACCGCCTATCAATGAATTATCCACGGCCACATTCATGTGTATTTTTTTGCTTAATGTTTTTTCCAACGTGGCGGCAAATTTTTTCTCTGCCTCTTTGGTAAAAGCAAAAGCAGTCAATACGTCGACATCGACATAGCCCTCATCTTCAGCCTTGAGTTCCTCGAACTGTTTAGCAATGTCAGGCAACAATGCCAAGCGATTGTTTTGTAATAACGCCTTAAGAAAGTTACTACCTTCGCTGTCGATATGTCCTTGCCCAATATCGAGCAACAACCCAGTCAATTTTTCTTTCTTGACCTTTGGGTTGTTGACCAAGACGGACATTTCTTTGTTGGCGATAATTGCCGACATAAAAGCCAGTTGTTCCGACCATTTTGCAGCGCCGATCGTTTCTTTGGCGCGCTTAAATACGGCGGTCGCATAAGGTCTAGCCAATGTTGCCAGTTCGCTCATGATCGGCCTTATAACCTTTTGGAGATTTTTTCTACGATCTCCTGGTGTTTGGTTTTGTCGATTTCTGCAACCAGTATTTGCTCAGCCGCGCTGACTGCGAGAGCCGCGACTTCCTTTCGCAAGGTTTCCTTGGTTTGTTGCACTTCCTGTTCAATCTGCGCTTTCGCCGCAAGAATCAGGCGGTCGCCTTCTTTTTTTGCGGCACTTTTTGAGTCTTCCACAATATCGCTTGCCTGTTTTTGTGCCATGCTGACGATTTCGGAAGATTGATCTTTAGCGTTTTTAAGTAAACCTTTGGCTTTTTGCTCCGCCAAGAGCATTTCTTCCTGGCCTTTTTCAGCCGCCGCCAAGCCTTCGGCGATTTTCTTTTTGCGTTCTTCTAATGCAGCAAATAATACCGGCCAGACATACTCCATGACAAACCATATCAGGAGCGCAAACGTAATCATTTGACCAATCAGAGTAATATTGATACTCATGAACTGTTCCCTCGCGTGACTGTTATTTTTAAAGCCTTAGCCCGCTGCCGCTGCTTGTACCGCTGACAAGAATGGATTTGCAAACGTAAAGAACAATGCCAAACCAACACCGATCATGGTGACCGCATCCAACAGGCCGGCAACGATAAACATTTTGACCTGTAACATTGGTACCATCTCAGGTTGACGTGCCGCGCCTTCCAGGAATTTTCCGCCCAAAAGACCAAAGCCGATAGCGGTTCCCAACGCGCCCATACCCAAAACCAGACCGACGGCAATCGCGGTCATACCTTGTACATCGGCGATTAATTTAGCAATTTCCATGACAACTCCAAACGTAGTGTTATTAAAAGTAAGTAAATAGTTAATGGGCTTCTTCGTGCGCCATGCTCAGGTAGACGATGGTCAATACCATGAAGATAAAGGCTTGCAACGTGATAATCAAAATATGAAAAATTGCCCAGGGTAGGCTCAACACGGGCTGGAGATAAGCCGGCAATAAAGCGATCAACATGAATATCAATTCACCCGCATACAGGTTTCCAAATAGTCGTAGCGCAAGCGAAATCGGCTTCGCCAGATATTCAACAAAATTAAGCAGGATATTAAAGGGGATCAACAGCCAATGGTTAAATGGGTGCAACAATAATTCCTTAGAGAAACTCCACAACCCTTTGATTTTTAGATTGTAAAAAATAATCAGGCAGAACACGGTTATGGATAAGGCAAACGTTGCATTCAAATCGGTACTGGGGACTACACGCAGATAAGGGATACCCATGACTGACCCAATAGCGGGCAACAAGTCTATTGGGAACAAATCCATGAAGTTGAATAGGAATACCCAGCAGAATATGGTCAATGCAAGCGGCGCAATCAGTTTACTATGCCCATGAAAACTATCTTTTACCTGGGTATCAACGAATTCAACCATCATTTCGACGAAATTTTGCACCAGACCCGGGACTTCTGTGGTGGCATTATCCGCCGCTTTCTTGAAGAACCAAACAAACAAGGAACCCAAGATTGCCGAAAAAAACAGGGTATCCAGGTGTAAAGTCAAAAAGCCTTCGCCCACGCTTAATGGCGTCAAGTGGTGGATGATATAACCGGTTGCACCTTCAGCGGCGTGAACTTCGGTAGCCATTGTTCCTCTTCAAAAATATTCAGCGCATTAAAAGCGCAAACCAAAAAACCGATAAGGCGGCAATATAGCCTGCCAACAACGGCAAAATCTCTAAATTTGGAAATTGGAAAATCAGTAAGAACAGTGCCGCCGTTAAAAACAACTTCACTGACTCCCCCGTGTAGAAAGACTTTAAAATCTTTCTGGGATCTTGCCCTGCCGATCCAGACACCCGCAACGCAAAATACAGGTTCGGAATAAAGGCCGCCAACCCGCCTAATGCCGATGAAAAGGCTTTTTGCCATCCCCCAACAGCAAAGCCCAAACTAAGAACCGTGATTATCAACATTTGATAACCCAGGATTTTAGCGACAGTAGACAAATTGCCGATTGCCATACTGCCTCCAAATACTTAACGGCAGGGATTATATCTGCCAGGAAACACTAAATCAAGATGGAACAGCGTTAACGCTGTGTATCGCATTTATTAACTAATGCTTATCGACAAAAACTTAAGCTTAATTAGTCGCCTTACATTTAAAAACTTTAAAGCCGCTAAATATCCGTTATTTTTTGCCCTCAGCACTGGGGCTAAGCTGCATCGTTTTAAGCATCATCAACAGCTCGTTCCTTTGTTTTTTTAATGGCTCAATCTCGGCTTCAAGCGTCGCAATATTTTCGGCCACTGTTCCCTTAGAGTCGTTCATCTTCTTGAGCATCTGCAAACGGTTTTCAATTTGTTTCTTGTGGTCTTTAATCTGGTGCATCAAGGGCATCAACACACTGGCACTCCAAGCCGTTGCATCCGCATGGGCTTGTCTTAGGATATTCCTGGCTTTCGCAATCAGGGTGCTATATAGCCGGTTAATGACCACACTTTGCTCTGTCATTGTGGTCTTTGCACTGACCCGGAAATTCTCGCCCTCTTCAAAGACTTGTTCCAGTTCAAGCTGATACTGTTTAATCGAGAACAGTTGCGGTTCAATTTCTTTAAACCCATACTCATCATGGAATTTTTTGTGTATGGCTTTGACCAACCGGCGGGTTTCATTGGTGATATCGACGGAATCCTGAAGCAGGTCCCGAAGGTCGTCGAACAATTTACGGATATTCTGCTTCATTCCGTAAGTGGTCAGGCTTTTTTCCATGTCATGCTTGGTGTTCCTGATAATGGTGTCGATACGTTCTTTAGAGAAAGAATCGATCAACATCTTGGCCTGGACAGTAAACACCCGACGGCTGGCCTGGAAGTTCTCAATGTTAGCCATGTACAGGTTTTGGCGGTCTCGTGTCTCCGCCATCAGCTTGCCGGTCATGTCTTGGTTTTGAAAGTCAACTTTCTTAAATTCTTCGAGCTGTGAAATTCCGTTTGCCAACGAGGATTCTGTCAAGTTTAGCGATTCATTCACCAAAAACCCTATATCCCTAGTAACGGTTTCCATCAGGATAAAACGCCGCTGATTAACGATCCCTTCCGCTAAATAATTTTCTAAAACATCAATCCTGCTCCTTTGCAGCAACGCTTTGTCGCCTTTTACTTTAGCTAATAAGGCTTGCTTTGCAGAAACAGGGAAAATGGCTGATGTTTCTATTTTTAAAGTCGTCGCCGAGGTTTCAACCTGAGATTTAATGGCTGCTTGGTAACCCGAATCGCCCGCCAAATCGTCCCACATGGAATCGATTTTGTTCATGACAACCGCCAACCCACGCTTGCTGCCGCCACGGGCATGGCAGACGTGGTTGCGCCACATATCCATATCGCTCTTGGTTACACCGGTATCTGCGGCAATAACGAATATGACCGCTTGTGCGCTCGGCAACATGCTTAGGGTCAACTCAGGCTCTGCACCCAAAGCATTCAGGCCGGGGGTATCTAGAATGGTCAAGCCTTCTTTTAGTAAAGGGTGGGGGAAACTGATTAAGGCATGCCGCCAACAAGGTATTTCAACTTTTACTAGATTTAAAATACCCTGTTCTGCCGCTTCTTTTTCATTCCATAAACCCAACTTGTCTGCAAGTTCACGATCGACTTGTTTGGTGGCAACCAACTCTTTAAAGGCCTCCTGCATTTGGGTAGGCGAGTTACAATCCAGGTCAATCTGCTTCCATCTCGCTGTATTGGCCTTGAATTCAGCCATTGATACGTCTTCAAGCCTACTTTCTATATCTAACAAGCGGATATAATTGCCGCCTTCTTCGTCATAGTAAAGCTCAGTAGGTGACATGGTGGTGCGTCCGGCTGAAGACGGAAGCAATCTGACGCCCGTCTCTGCAAAGAACAGGGAATTGATCAGTTCTGTTTTGCCGCGCGAAAACTCGGCGACGAAAGCCAGAGTTATCCGGTCTGATTGCAGGCCACTAAGGACATTCAGGATGGTATTGTTACTGTGGGAATCGTTCAAATCGTAGCGAATACGCCACTGGTGATACATTTCGATACCTTGTATCAACTTTGCCCGCCATAGCGAGTATTCGTGCATTTGTTCTTTAAATTCCATATTGCTCATGGCAAGCCTTTGATTAACGACATGTTTTATACATTAGTATAGTCAAAATTTCAGACGTAATATTTCCCAGTAATTGTAGACTATAACCCAAGAACTGTTAGATTTAGTTAAGCTTAAATATTTTTAATTTTTAAACTCCGTACCGCTTCCTATAATCGGCTATTGCTCCCATCTGCCCAATTGCGTTGCTTTCAATGTAATCGATAATGTTTTCAAGGCTGATTATCGCTATGACAGGGATTTTAAAGCATTCTGTGACTTCCTGGATAGCGGAACGGCCACTTTCCGCTATCTCCTGCCTGTCCAAAGCAATCAGCACACCGGCTGGGGTCGCACCAGCTTGCGAAATAATCTCGACAGACTCCTTGACTGACGTGCCGGCCGTAATGACATCGTCAACAATCAAAACCTTGCCTTGTAAACTGGAACCGACCAACACACCGCCCTCTCCGTGTTCTTTTGGTTCTTTGCGGTTAAATGCAAAGGGGATGTCGCTGTCCATTAATTTTGCATAAGCGATGGACATGGAGCTTACCAATGGTATGCCCTTGTAAGCCGGGCCATAAAGAATATCCGGCGCTAACCCTGATTGTTTCAACGCCTGGGCATAAAATTCGCCCAACTTGCCCAATTTTACACCGGTGTTAAAAAGGCCAGTGTTGAAAAAATAGGGACTGGTACGTCCTGATTTTAATAGAAACTCACCGAATTTCAGGACACCGCACTCCAACGAATAAGCGATGAAATTTTTTTGATAATCTAGCATTAAATTCTATGTTTTTCAGATAGGTTGGTTGATTATAGTTTAACTCTTCGCATTATCCGTCCCAGATTCTAACATTTCGATTAAAACTGTGATTAGCTCTGCAATACTAAGCACACAAATTGTAGATATAATGGCGCTAGCCTTAAGCCCAACCGTTCCTGGGCTTAAGTTTTTTGTCCTTCTCAAAAAGCCACAATTCACAGTAAAAAGCAAGCTTATCAAGTATGACATGAAACCCTACAAGCACGAGCCTGAGCCTAACCTAACCAGCTTGCCCACTGGTATCCCTTACATCATCGCCAATGAAGCGGCGGAAAGGTTCAGCTACTACGGGATGCGGGCCATCCTGGTCGTATTCATGACCCAATACCTGACCGACAGCACAGGGGTAGCGGCAGTGATGTCCGAACAGGAAGCACAAGGCTATTTCCATTTGTTTGTCTCAGCCGTTTATTTTATGCCAATATTAGGCGCATTGGTTTCAGATGGCTTATTAGGAAAATACCGCACGATCATTTTGTTATCACTGGTCTATTGTTTGGGTCATTTTGCCTTGGCTTTAGATAATACCCGCATGGGGCTATTACTGGGACAAAGTCTTATCGCTTTGGGTGCTGGCGGCATCAAGCCTTGTGTTTCCGCGCATGTTGGGGATCAGTTCGGGCCAGCCAACCGGCATCTGATTGGCAACGTGTTTAGCTGGTTTTATTTTGCCATAAACTTCGGCGCTTTTGCAGCGATGTTGATTATCCCCTGGTTACTGGATCGCTACGGCCCGTCTTTGGCCTTTGGGATTCCAGGTTTATTGATGCTAATTGCCACCTTGGCCTTTTGGTCAGGCCGTTATCAATTCGTCCACATCAAGCCAGCGGGTATGACTTTTATTAAGGAAATGTTCAGTCAATTTGGGATGGCTACTTTAGGCAAACTAGCCTCAGTTTACGCATTTATCGCGATATTTTGGGCGCTCTTCGAACAAATAGGCTCTTCCTGGATATTGCAGGCGCAAAAAATGGATCGTGTTATCCTGGGAATAGAATTTCTGCCTTCGCAAATACAGGCGACCAATCCATTGCTGATCATGCTTCTGACGCCGCTATTCACCTATGTTGTCTATCCACGCTTGAATAATCTGCTTGCACTTACTGACGTAAAAAAAATGGCGATCGGCCTGTTCCTTACTGTGATCGCATTCGCCATTGCCAGCACCATACAGATGCAGTTAGACCGAGGCAGCATCCCTAATATTATCTGGCAGCTTATTGCGTATCTTATCCTGACTTCGGCAGAAGTCATGGTTTCCATCACTTGCCTTGAATTTTCCTACCACCAAGCGCCCAAAACCATGAAATCCTTTGTGATGGCCTTCTATTTATTGTCGATAGCCACAGGGAACCTGTTTACCAGCGCAGTCAATTTCTTCATTCAAAATCCCGATGGCACCAGCAAACTCCAAGGTGCCAGCTATTTTTGGTTCTTTACTATTTTAATGTTAATTACGACGATATTATTTTTGTGGACAAGCTCTCATTTTCGTAAATACAATTATTTCCCCAATAACGACGGTTGATATATCTTCTATTCTATTGTATATATCCCTTGTCAAGAAATTAATAAACCGCAGAGCTTCCCTTATATTATAAATGTTCAAATTGAGCGGCAAAAATCCTGTGCAAAAAGATATTATTTACGAACTG
>NZ_AYLO01000107.1 GCF_000496735.2 Methyloglobulus morosus KoM1 | reverse complement strand
TGTGGAATGATTGGTTTCTTGATTGCTCCTAATAAAAATGATAAAGATGTATTTGAAAGCCTTCTTAAACCCTTTGAACCTACATCAAAATTAAGCACAGTTGTTAATTGGGCAAACAATCCAAGAGATGGAAATAGCTGGGGATTTAATCATAACTTGACTTTGGAAAGAATCGAACTTGTTCATCAAATTAATATTGCAGTTTAATAAATCATGAAACGAGCCGATGCAGTTGTTGCTTTAAATAAACTAAAACCTGAACTAATTAAGCGGTTCGGTATTAAGCAATTATCCTTGTTTGGTTCGACAGCTAGGGACGAAGCAAATAAAGACAGCGACATTGATATTTTGGTGTCGTTTGACGGTGTGGCAACTTCGGAGCGTTATTTCGGCGTTCAATTTTATTTAGAAGATAACCTTGGGTGTGCGGTTGATTTAGTCACCGATAAGGCAGTGCGGCCAGAGTTGCGGCCGTATATCGAAAAGGAAGCCATTCGTGTCTGAAAGCGTTAGGGAATGGCATTTTTATGTAGATGATATGGTCGGTTTTTCCGAAAAAGTGATTGCCTACACAGACGGTTTAAATCAAGCGGAATTTACCCAAAGTGGGCTAAATTACGATGCAACCTTACGGAATTTGGAATTAATCGGCGAGGCAGCGACCCACGTTCCGGAAGAAGTGCGTGTAATGTATCCTAATATACCTTGGCGACAAATCATAGCCACACGAAATCGATTGATTCATGGTTATTTGGGAATCGATAATGACACTTTATGGAGTATTATCCAAACCGATGTTCCGTCTTTATTGGAAGAATTGTTCGCCATGCAAAAAGACATAAGAAATTAATGGCAATGGTATCAGCAAAAAAATGTTAATTATGAGCAGAATATTATGATCATCAACGGCGTAACTATCGACGCAACCTTTGCCGAAGCTTTCCCTATGAAGGCGACACGGGCGATTATTACCGCCCAGAATGAAAAATGGGCGATGATTGCCGCACAAGCCATGACCGGGTTTGCAACTTCAGTCATTGCCTGTGGTTGCGAGGCGGGCATAGACCGGATTCTTGACTCTTCCGAAACTCTCGATGGCCGTCCCGGTGTGGCAGTCATGATATTTGCGATGGGCGGTAAAGGTTTGGCGAAACAGCTAGAAACCAGGGCAGGGCAGTGTGTATTGACCTCACCGACATCGGCGCTTTTTGCCGGCATCGACAGTGCGATCAAGATTCCACTGGGTAAAAACCTGCGCTATTTCGGCGACGGTTTTCAGGTCGGCAAAGTCATCGGGGGCAAACGTTATTGGCGTATCCCGGTGATGGACGGCGAATTCCTGGCCGAAGCGACCACCGGGCAAGTCGATGCGGTCGGCGGCGGCAACTTCCTGGTGCTGGCGCAATCCCAACCGCAAGCTTTGATAGCCTGTGAAGCGGCTATCGAAGCCATGAACAAGGTGCCGAATGTGATCATGCCGTTTCCGGGCGGGGTGGTACGTTCCGGCTCGAAAGTCGGTTCCAAATACGCAGCACTCAATGCCTCCACCAACGATGCGTTTTGTCCAACTTTGAAAGGTATGACCAAGACCGAGTTATCGCCAGACATTGAATCGGTCATGGAAATCGTGATTGATGGGTTGAGTAAAGAGGACATTGATAAGGCCATGAGGGTAGGTATCCAAGCCGTTTGCGATCTAGGTGCGGTCAATGGCATCAAGCGCATTAGCGCGGGGAACTATGGCGGTAAGTTAGGGCCGTTCCATTTCCATTTGCAGGAGATCATGGCATGAGTGCATTGACGTTTACATTGAAAGTCCAACCCAAGCAGCGGGTTGACATGTCGCCGCTAGTGCCTGCAAATCTGACGGGCAAGACAATTGCGGAAATTGCCCAACTAACGGTGCAATGTGGTAAGCCTATCATTCCCGTCGGCGACTTGTTCGATATCAGCGGCGATGATGCGCAAACGATAGTTATCAATAACAGCTTTGATAAGTTGGATTTCATCGGCAAGGCGTTGGAAAACGGCACAATTACCGTTAACGGCGATGCCGGCGCTTATCTTGGTATGGGCATGAAATCCGGCACAATCAAGGTTTCCGGCAATGCCGGGTTGTATGTCGCGTGTGAAATGAAAAAAGGTACCCTGGAAATCGACGGCAATGTCGGTGATTTTCTCGGCGGTGCATTGCCGGGCAACAAAATGGGCATGAAGGGCGGGATGATTCTAGTCAAGGGCAATGCCGGTGCTAGGGTCGGCGATCACATGCGCCGTGGGTTGATTTTGATCGAAGGCGATACAGGCGATTACTGCGGTTCGCGTATGACTGCCGGGACGATTGCCGTCATGGGCAGCACGGGTCGGTATTTAGGCTACGCCATGCGCCGTGGTACCTTGTTGTTATGGAATCAACCCCAGTTAATGGCCAGTTTTAACGACTGCGGCTCGCATACCTTGGGATTCTTACCGTTGTTGTTTAATTCGTTTAAACAGACCAATTCTAAATTTGCGGAAAGCACTGCCGCATTCAACCGGGTTCAGCGTTATGCCGGAGATATGTCGGAAATGGGGCGAGGCGAGGTGTTGGTCAAGTTGTAAAGCCTGTTGTGGCATCATGGTTAAGTCCTGAGTTAAATTGTCATAAGGTTCAACTCCTCCCAAAACTGGACTAAGCTTGTCGTACTTTATTAAAGAAGGCTAAAGTATGTCAGCACAAGCATCCAGCATTTTAATTGGTTATTTAACCGAAGTCCGTGGCGATGGCATGGAGGCGCGGATTGCGGAAGAACATTCCGGCGATCTGCCCCTGATCACCATTGATGGGGAAGACCTGTTGGCGGGTCAGATTGGCTCTTATACCGTCATAAAGCAAAATAATATCAACGTGTTGGCTTTGATATTCAAAACCTGGGGGCAGGATCGTTTCGACAAGACCGATAGCCGGATGACAGACCGCTTTATCGCGTTGATTCCGGTCGGCGAGATACAGGAAAACGGTACCTTCGTACGTGGCGTTCGGCATTACCCAACCCCAGGCGCGAAAGTGTATGCAGTGGGCCTGGAAGAAATCAATGCGATTTTTTCCAAATTCCGCGAATACCAATTTTTCA
Organism: Methyloglobulus morosus KoM1; assembly: GCF_000496735.2. GTDB lineage: Bacteria > Pseudomonadota > Gammaproteobacteria > Methylococcales > Methylomonadaceae > Methyloglobulus > Methyloglobulus morosus. Next base: position 6,732 of record NZ_AYLO01000107.1, on the reverse strand, counting down.
TCGGTCAGTTGTCGTCACACAAAGATTATCACCTAAGCCTTGATCCCAGGGCATTGTTCGGTCGGCATTTTGCTATTGTCGGACAATCCGGTTCGGGAAAATCCTGGACAGTCACCAGCTTGATCCAAAACACGATCAAAGCCATGCCCAATTCGCACATCATCATGCTGGATTTGCACGGTGAATATTGCTGGAAAGATGACAACGGCATGGTTTATTCGGCTTTCCCCGAAGACGTTGTGCAATATGTCGATGCGATGGAAATGGAGATGCCTTATTGGATGATGTCTTATGCAGAACTGGTGGACTTGTTCATCGACCGGGAAGACAAGGGCGCAACCTTGCAGATGTCGTTCATGCGCGAGGTGTTGCAACAATTAAAGCGTAAGGAAGCTAAGCAAATCGGCTTGTTGTCGGTTTCCATTGACACGCCCATTTATTTTTCCCTGGCAGAAATGTACATGCAGTTCAAGAACGCCAATGAGGAGCGGAAAGAGTTCGGCAAAGTACATGGTGCGTTGTTTGGGCAGTTCGATGAATTCCTGATCCGAATGCAAAGCCGCTTCAACGATGTCCGGTACGATTTCCTGCTGAAACCCAAGCTCCGCAATCATTCCGCAAGCATGGCGGATTTGTTGAGGCAATTCGTGGGGCTGGGCGCGAAAAAGGCGAATATCACGGTGATTGATTTAAGTTCCGTACCCACAGATGTCAGGCCGGCCGTTTCGGCGCAGGTGGGGCGCCTGGCTTACGAATTCAATTATTGGAATCCCCGTCGGCGCGAGTTCCCGATTACCTTAATCTGCGAGGAAGCCCATGCCTACATCCCCAGGGAAAAAGGCGGCCAGTTTGACGGCACCAAGAAAATGATGGAACGTATTGCCAAAGAGGGCAGGAAATACGGGGTGTCAATCGGCGTGGTGAGCCAGCGGCCTACGGAATTGTCGGAAACCATGCTGGCACAATGCAGTTCCTTCATCTGCTTACGGACTACCAACCCCGAAGATCAGGCTTATATCAAAGGTTTGGTGCCGGAAGCCGAGGGTGATTTGACCGATATTTTAACTTCACTGGGACGTGGCGAAGCGTTGGTGTTAGGCGAAGCCGCACCCTTGCCTACCCGTGTCCAAATCTACCGTCCCAATCCAGAGCCGAAAAGTAACGATGTCGATTATTTCACCGGTTGGCGCGAAGGCCCCAGGGATCTGGACGTGGAAGAAATCGTGAACTTGTGGCGGACGCAGACGAGGAGATAGGAGCTGAGTAAGCTCATTAGCGCTAGTCAAAGGGTGGGTAACGCTTTTCTGCCCACGCAGAACAAATCGGTACTGTAAACGATGGGTAAAAAACCTGCCCCCCTTGGAACTTGTTTTCATAAGGCGATTGATCATGGTGGCGGTTTAATCAGATGGTAAGCATTGATTTTGCGCCAAAATAAACCACACCTTAGCAAGGGTCGGTTGTTTGTGACAATGAAAAAAGTCTGGTAGCGTTCGAGTTACCGAAACAATTTTTAGTCGGTTTAAGGCGGGATTCAACATTTCATTATCCTAAAAGTTATTGGTTAATTAACTAGAAGCTTTTGAAGTCCCCGATAGGGGGGGCAGGAAATCCCTCGCCTTTAGGCGATAGGGATAAGGGGATGGGTCTAGAATGGGGACATGAAAGATTACAAGCGCGGAAGCCATACGATTTGGGATTGTAAATACCGCTTGGTATGGGCAACAAAAATATCGCCATGTGGTGTTGGTTGGGGGTGCTGGTTTGCGTCGAGCGGTTACGTAACGGATGAAACCGACGGAGACCTCTGCGCGGCAGGTAGCATGCAAAGCCTAGAAAAGTGGTAAAATAGCAATAAAAATCAATATATTGGGCTATATTGTATGAGTTTTTCGGATTTTTACGTCAGCCACCGCACGCGCAAAGGCACAACCTGAACCAAATTGACCGCTTGATCGACTGGCAGCCGATAGAGCAAGCGATCCGTCGGCTTCCGATGTGGTCGGGCATCCCGACTATCCCGGTTTGTTGCTGTTCAAGATGCTGCTGGTGGGGCTGTGGCATGCTACCTGCCGCGCAAAGGCCTCACGCAATACAGGTTAGAAAATGGCGTTAGCAATGGTATAGCCTCAATAGAATGCTTGCGGTGATTCGTTCAATCCTGCGAAAAGCATCTATTGAATGGGAATGGTTAGATAAACCGCCTAAAGTTCGTTTATTGCCAGAGGCTAACCGTCGCATTCGATGGTTAACAAGATAACAGGCGGACTGCCTGTTATCGGAATTACCTAGCCACTTGAAGGCAATGGTTCGGTTTAGTCTGGAAACGGGCTTAAGGCAAGCCAACGTAACAGGGTTGCAATGGACACAGGTTGATTTGGTTCGGCGTTGCGCTTGGATACATCCAGATCAAGCTAAGGCGCGTAGGGCTATATCAGTGCCATTGTCTAAAACTGCCGTTGTGATACTTCGTGAACAAATGGGCAAGCATGAAACCAAAGTTTTTACTTATAGTGGCAAGCCTATCACACAAGTTAACACTAAAGCATGGCGGCAAGCATTGAGCAGGGCAGGGATTGATAATTTCCGATGGTATGACTTGCGGCATACATGGGCAAGCTGGCACGTACAAGCTGGAACGCCTTTACATGTTCTTCAAGAGTTAGGCGGTTAGGAATCGGTTGATATGGTCAGACGGTACGCTTATTTGTCCAGTGAGCATCTGACGGACTATGTGGATAGGTTATCTGTGCTCCAAGTCTTGGATTCTGGGTCTAAAGGCTACGATTTGGCTACGGCTGATAAATAAGGGTTAGATAATTATTCTTAACCAATTGATTTATATGGCTCCCCCGGACGGGCTCGAACCGCTGACCTAGTGATTAACAGTCGCTATATATTACGTTCGTCGATATTATTATCTGCTTCTATTTATGCCTATATATATTGAAATTATTATATAATTTGTTAATATCCGTTTATTAATATTTTCATTTAGACCATTATGTCGCGCAATTCAAGTGACCATAAAGTGACCACGAAAAAATGTTTACTGACAAATCAATCAAAGGTCTAAAACCGAAACAAACTGCCTATCGGCTCTATGAAAAAGGGACGGATAAAGGCTTTGGTCTAAAAATAACGCCCGCTGGCAGTAAGTCTCTTTTTATCCAATATATTTCCGATAGTGGTAAACAAAAATTTTATAATCTTGGTCGCTATCCTTCTATTTCATTGTCTGATGCACGTGATCACTGCCGCAAAATAAGAACAGCAATTAATCAAGGCAATGATCCACAAATACAGGTTCAACAAAGATATGGGGCTGTTGCTGACCTGATCGACTATTATTTGAAATGTATGGTCAATGATGGCAAACGGACATGGCAAAAAGTTGGTGCTGATCTTAACTTTAATTGTAAGGATATTTTGCATTTACAAGCAAAAGACATTACACCATCGCATATCAAAAAAATACTTCATAACATTATTTCAAGAGGCTCGAATGTTCAAGCAAACAGGATACGGTCGTATTTGGGCAGGGCATTTAAACTAGGTATTTACCACGACAACGATCCCAAAAACCTATCTAGTGACGTAACCTTTCAACTTATAAACAACCCTGTTGATGCCATACCGAAAGATCCAAGCGCTGAGGTGCCAGGAGAGAGAAATTTATCGTTTGAGGAAATCAAGACAGTTTGGAATCACACTGACATCCAAGAGCAATTTCATTTGGCAACCAAGCTATTGATAATCTATGGCTGTCGTACTTGGGAGTTATGTGGTGCATTTAAAGCGGAATTTGATTTTGAAGCGATGGTATGGAGTGTGCCCCCAGACCGAGTCAAAAATAATCGTTGGCTTATCTTACCCATTACTCCGCTAGCCAAAGAATTATTTGATAAGCTCTGGATATATTCAAGAGATTCAAAATATATTTTTCCTGGTAGGTATAACGAGGAGAAAGCCATCAATAAAACATCATTAGCACATGCAATTGCTCGACTTGACTGTGTACAGGAATTTACCCCAAGGGACTTGCGTCGAACTGTAAAAACCAGGATGGGTGAAATCGGTATAGAAAAAAGCATTAGGGATCGAATACAGAACCATGCCTTATCCGATGTGAGTTCAAAACACTATGACCGATACGATTATCTGCAAGAAAAAAGGGCTGCGCTATTGGCTTGGGAAAAGCATTTACAAGAAATAATCCGGTACGATAAAAATACTGCCCAATAATTGATATTACAGTTAGTGTTAAACACAAATTATCTTATTTTTATTATTTTATCGGTTGTCATTTGACAACTATTGAGATAAAGATTAACATTTCAGATGACTATCGAGTACAAAAATGCCCCATCAGAATAAGGAGATAGCGGCTGCTTTGCAATACGCATCGAGCAAAGGATGGCGGATTGTGGAAGGCGGTTTTCATGCTTGGGGTCAAATGTATTGTCCCTATAACGATAAAGATTGCAGGTGCGGTGAGTTTTGCAGGGCGAGTATCTGGAGTACGCCCAAAAATCCGCAAAACCACGCCAAACAAATTCGACGAATTGTCGATAACTGCATTATGCAAAAGAACACCGATAATAATGAGGTATAAGTGATGGCTGAATATGATTTCACTTTGAAGTTTGATATTGCTACTCTTGAATGCGAACCAGAAACCCTGCTAGGCCAACTTTACGAGGCTGGGTGTGGGGATGCGATTATTGGTATTGGGCAACCTGGGAGAATCGCCATGAATTTCACCAGGGATTCTAAGTCAGCATCAGAGGCCGTCTCAAGCGCATTAAGCGATGTCAACAAAGCAATACCGCAAGCGAAATTAATCGAAGCCACACCCGATATTGTGGGGTTGACCGATATTGCAGATATACTGGGGTGCAGCCGCCAAAACATCAGAAACCTTTATATAAAATATCGGTCGTCCTTCCCATCCCCAATCCATGAGGGCAGCACAACAATTTGGCATTTGGCTAAGGTGCTTTCTTGGTTCAAAGAGAAAGAGAACTACAATGTGGAGGATAGCTTGCTTGAGATTTCTGTTACTAACATGAAAATTAACCTTGATCGGCAAATAGGGGAAGCCGCCTAAGTCCAAGCAAGTAAATTAATGGATAACCTTAAACCCATACAAAGCAGACAGTTCAAAGGGCTAATTATACTGAGTTTTGATCGTCGGTTGAGGCCAAAAGCGGTTCCTCACGGCAACCAAGATAGCAGACACCGGCTTATGCTAACAAACTGCCAATAATACCGATAAATGTTATAAAAAGTCGTTACCAGTTTGCCGACAGGCTTATAACTAAGGGGTAAACCCGCGTGGAATTAGGAGCCATAACAGAGCCAAACAAGTAGGCTTCAATTTTTAAAAAAACCGGAGCAACAAGAACCTTGCATGCATGCTTATGTATTTGGCATCAATACTGATCCATAACCTAATCCACCAAAAAGGACTTTACCGATAATATTGACCCTTTCACACTCAATTCGCAAAAACCATAGCGCCAACAATTTGCCAAATATACGTGATGGAAGTGAATGTTGATCATACCCAACTCAATTAATCGGAATAAGCAGAACCTGTGCCGCGGAGTGCGAGTTCGATCATACCGTGATCTGGTAGCATTATGCTGCCTATCCCAGTCGTCCATTCTAAAGGGCAGAGCTTCCTTGTTGGTATGTTTTATATAACGGGTTCGAGGCATTATTTCGCTCAAAATCCCACAACGGTTGAGTCTATATCCGCTCAGTTCCCAAGGAACAATTATAATTTTGCTAACGTAATCAATAAATAGTACGATAAAATTTTTTATATGATGGAAGTTGCCTTTGAAATTCTTTTTCATATATCAATTTCTCGAAAATCTTAAGGGGATTAACGATGCAGAGAATTACAGAAATAATACTATTTACAATACTAGTAACTGTGTTCTCGAACAGTCAGGCTATTGCAGCTGGCCAACATTGGGGCGATTACCAGCCCGGTGCCTGTGATGCTGATACTGGTAAACGAAAATACTCTGCGATCTTATGGGATATTCCGTGGGGAGCATCATGGGAAGATGCTTGTGAAAAGATGAGTGCAAAAATCAAGGAACAGAATTTTGCACAGCCGACCCAGTGTATAAATACTGGCGGCCACATGTGGGGCGAGTGGTTACTTACTGACCCAACTTGTTCGAAGCCGGTTGTAGATGCGGGCAAACAAGTTGGTCAGCATTGGGGCGATTACGAGCACGGTGCCTGTGATGCTGATACCGGTAAGAGAAAATACTCTGCGATCTTATGGGATATTCCGGGGGGCACGTCATGGGAAGATGCTTGCAACACTATGAGTTCAACAATTAACGGTTTTATTTTTTCAAAGCCGACGCAGTGTAAAGTCGCTGGCGGCCACATGTGGGGGGAGTGGGTCTTTGCTGACCCAACTTGTGCGCAGCCGGCTGTAGTTGCGGGTAAAGATATTGGATCGATATGCAAGGTTACTGCTCGTAATCTTAACGTTGACACACAATGGCAAGAGTCTGAATTAGAGGCGCTTTGCCAGGGTACTGTTGATCCATATGAACCTGGCCAGTGTTATCGCATGCAGGAGAATATTAATCTTGATTACCCAGTCGCGTTCGTTGAAGGTACCAAAGCAGAGAAGGTTTCGATTGGTAGCGATGGCAGTATTCTCCGTTGGAATGAGACTGACCCTAATAAAATTGGCTG
>NZ_AYLO01000106.1 GCF_000496735.2 Methyloglobulus morosus KoM1 | reverse complement strand
AATGCCAGGGCGGCTGCTAAAATTGGCTGAAGCTTATTGGTAATCAGATTAAATTATGATTATAACCCTATGTTCATAATATTAATACTTATTGGGATTGGTATTACTCACCCAATCCCTGCAAATAGACAGAAAGATTGTCGCTTTTTCCGTCCAGCCCGAATTTCTTGCGGATATGTTTGCGGTGGATACTGACGGTCCCTGGCGCGATGTTTAAGGCTTGTGCGATTACCTTGGTGGGTTGCCCTTGCCTTATCATCGATGCCACTTGGATTTCGATAGGGGTCAGCTTATGGTAGGCGACGGACAGGTTGGCAGCGTGACCATAGGATTTCATCAACAGTTCGAGGTTGCCCTCAAGGATAGTGACCAAGCGGCCAGCATCGCCTTGCCTCCCGGCCAACCCTTTCAAGCTTTTTATCAAAGGCATGACAGTGGCGTTGATTTCATTTGAGAGTGCGATTTGGGCTTCGGTCTTGTCCGCCTCCCGGTGTTTCAGGAGTATGTTCAAGGTCGTGTTGACCTCGGCAGTTTCCTGCTTGTGCTTCTCAAGCTCTTCTTGCGTGGTCAGCACTTCGTTTTGCAGGCGGCCCCTCGCTTCAAGCAACACCTTTTCGGCCTGCTTTTGTGCCGTAATGTCCGTGAACGAGCCGACATAATGGGTAATATTCCCGCCCGGGTCGGTGACTGCGGTAATGGATTGCCATAACGGGAACACGGTGCCATTTTTATGCTTGTCCCATATTTCGCCTTCCCAGTGACCGTCGCCGTTAACAGTCGCCCACAGGGCTTCAAAAAAGTCCTGTGGATGGATGCCGGAACGGAGGATTGTCGGGGTGTTGCCGACCACTTCTTCGGCACTGTAGCCAGTGATACGGGTGAACGCCTTGTTGACGCGTAAGATAGTCTCGTTGGCATCGGTTATGATGATCCCTGCTTGCGTTTCAAAGGCAACAGCGGCTATGCGCAGTGCTTCCTCGGCCTGCTTGCGTCCGGTCACGTCCATGAACAAGCCGACATAATGACTGATCTGCCCATCCGTGTCAGCGACTGCGGTAATAGAGAGCCATATCAGGAATACCTCGCCGTTCTTGCGCTTATCCCAGACTTCACCCTGCCAAAAGCCATCGCGATTTACGGATTCCCAGATCGACTCGTAGAAATCCTCGCCGTGCAGCTGGGAACGAAGCAGGTAGGGTGTCTGGCCGATAACGTCTTCGGGACTGTAGCCGGTTATCCGGGTGAAAGCTTGGTTCACGCGCAAGATGATCCGGTTGGAATCGGTAATGACAATGCAGTCATGGGTTTCGAAGGCGACGGCAGCAATGCGGAGCGCTTCCTCGGCTTGCTTGCGTTGGGTGACATCGCTGAGCGTGATACGCATAAACGGGAGCTCACCGTCCTTGTCAAGGTAAAGGCAATCGAGGTGGTAGTACAAGATGACGCCAATTTTCGACTGGAAAGGCAATTCACAACCATGGGCAACGCCCATTTGCTTGGCATGGAGAAAGTGACGGCACCAGAGGCCCTTGTAGTTATCGGTGACAAACCTCTCAAAGCGCCGGTTTATAATGTCACTGCGTTCCATACCGAGCAGCTTGGCGGCGGTAAGGTTGATTTCGGTGACTATGCCTTCGGCGTTGAGGGTGAGATAACCGACCGGGGCGAAGTCGTACAGGTCAACATAATGGGCCTCGTATGTTTCAAGGGCCGCTTGTGCTCGGCGCAATTCTTCGTTCTGCATCTCCAGTTCGATTTGGTGCATACGCAACTCGTGCAGGAGACCGACCGGAATTGGGATCGACTTGTTGGCCGATACGTCGCAGTTGAGTTGTTCCTCCGCCTTGTCCCGCAACGCATTTAACCATTGGTTAATCTCGTTTATATAGTCGTTCATAAAATGGCCTCCATCGAAAGCAGTGTCATCTGCGGCTGCCCGATCAAGCCAACGATGCGACGGCCATTCAACAACAGCTTACGGTAAGCTGCAAAACACCGTGGAAGATTGCCGTATCGCGGTTGGGCGGGATGACATACCCGGTGCCGGGCTCGTCCGGAATTGGGTCTAGAGCCTCTATCACAGGCATGGTGGTGGTGCGTTGCAGGATTTCGGGAGGATGCTGGTGTGGCTCGGCTCCAGGTGCGGTATCGGCACAAAGGCCATGCCGCTGTCTCCCGAGGCATGACGAAAAAATTGCCCAAAATCCTCCACGCCGCCCGCAGACGTACCAATCCCGACCTAGGGCTGGGCTTTTAGGTGCCATAAGGATTTTACGCTTATTCGGATTGAGTTGGGTCAATTACGCTCCACAATACCTGGCCCAGAAAACAAAGTTATTTCGATAAAGTTGTACAGTTGGGCTTTGGGCTTGACCATAATACTTCAATATTGCACCAATATGAATATGGACTATACCCATAATTTGTTATGGGATGGTTAACCCCCCAAGGCAGAGGGGCCCGCGTATGTAACACGCCAATGAAACGTTAATTTTGAAGTGGACGCAGCCGTTCTACACAAAAACCCATAAAACATCGATACGGCCACTGGCCAGGATTGATACGCCAAAAAGCCAATCAATAATTGGCGCATGAATATTGGTTGGTCAACCCTGGCTCAACAATTGCTTCCAACAATGTCAAGTTTTTAATTTGGACTCCCCGGTTTTTAATGCTGACGGCACCGCTATTGCTTAAGCTCCCCAATTGGCGGCTGACCGTTTCTATTGATAAGCCCAAGAAATTGGCGATATTGTGGCGCGGCATGGTCAGGTTAAATTCTGTGCCCGAATAGCCCAAAGCCTTGTACCGCCTGGACATGGCCAGCAGGAAGGCCGCCACTTTTACGGTAGCCGACCGGTTTCCCAGAAGGACGATAGTGACTTGGTCGGACACTATCTGTGAACCGATGATGCGCAAGAATTGGGACTGTAACTTTGGAATTTTGGCGCTTAATTCGTTGAGCCGATTAATCGGCAGTTCGCACACCGAAGCCGTTTCCAGGGCAACGGCGGAGCAATGGTGCCGACCGCCTTGCCGTAAGGCATCCAAGCCAATAAACTCGCCGGGCAAATAAAAGCCAATGGTTTGCTCGCCGCCGTCAATATCCCAGATAAAACTACGGAACGATCCCGATTTCACTATAAACAGGCTATTGCTGTGGTCTTCTTGCCGAAACAAATACTCATCGGAGTTTATCGGGCGTTTACGCTTGACAATGGTTTCGAGATGGCCGACCTCTTCTGGTGTTAATCCAAATGGTAGGCAAGCCCTAGAAAATTTGCAATGGACACAATCTACTTTGCGAAATATTGATCTCATCATGCTCTCCGCAGTTTGCCGTTCTTGGGTTGCCAAGCAATTGAATTCTCCGGCATTGGTTTCGTATGCCATCCACCGCCAACTGCCTTTTGGGCTTGGATGATTCATTAATGCCTAAACAAGGGCGATAACAGGGTTGGTTATCCCCTATCAATAAGATAAAATCTTTACATTTGGGTGTAGGTCGGGCAAGTAACCAAAATAGGGTATTAGTAGGTACAAAATAGATATAAAAAATATCCATCCGAGCCCTGTTTTTCAAGGCCGTTTATAACCTGCACATCATTTAAGTGGGCTGTCACCCATTGCCCAAATTGAGGAGAATAAAAGCGTGTCTTGTGAACAGTTTTTCGTTGGCGACAGGAAGCTTTGTATTCGAAAGCGCTCAGCCTTCGATACGGTTTTACTTCGTTGCATACCGACGGTCATGTTGTGTAATTACTGCCAAGTGACATCATTGGAATGGATATTTTATGTATCCTTTAAATACCCATTAATGACTGATTATTGGCCATTGCCCCCTACCCCAAAAACATAGAAACTAAACGGCGTTAAATTGTTAAGGCTTTATAAGGCACAGCCAGAAGCCGAGCGGCATTTGTTTAATGCTTGAAGGGGGGGATATTTGGGGTGTAAAAACCGTCAACCATACGAGGTGGAACATGGCCAAAAAAGTAAAAGATATGAATTGCCAGAATGATGATCCGGGCCCAACACTTAGCCTGGAAGCAAGGATTGCCGAATTGGCTTACTTTAAAGCCGAACAGAGGGGGTTCGCGCCTGGGCATGAGCAGGACGATTGGCTAGAGGCTGAACAGGATTGTCTCTTGAATGAAAGCCATAATCCTCAAGTAATTTCACGTAGGTAGGGCTTCCAAGCAGTCATGTTTTTAACCGGTCGCATTGATATGAAATTAGCTGAACTCCTTGTCAACTCTTGGCTACAGGCGCTGGGCGTGCCTGCATTTTTTACATTTAAAAGTGAATCCGCAAGTTGACAATGGCCGGCAACTTTTCGTTACTGGGTGGAGAAGACTATGAGTAAAACCATCAAAAAAATAAAAGCCGAAGGTAATTCCCAAAGTAAAAAGGCTAAAAAATTCAACAAACCTATCTTTTTGCCCGACCGGGATGCAAGGGTTGCGGAGATTGCTTATCACAAGGCAAAAAATAGGAACTTTTTACCAGGATATGAGCTTGACGACTGGCTGGAGGCAGGAAAAGAATTCAGTTTTTAATTATTGAAAACCGGATAAACGCGAAACAAGTTGTAAGCGTCACTTGCTTAAATTTACTGAAACCATCATGGAGAATTTTATGAATGACAAAGACAAAAAAAAAGAAATGACACCCACCCCATCAACAGGTGGCCTAATTTCATTCGACGAATTCGACAGTTTTTTCGATGACTTCCTCTTACGCCGCTGGCCGCGAGTTTTTGACTGGAATTTGCCAGCGATGGGAACCCTGGAAAAAAGTTTCCCAAAAGTTGACATCATCGACCATGAAAATGAAATAGAAGTCCAAGCCGCTTTGCCGGGCGTCAAGAAGGAAGACCTGGATGTGACCATCAACAATCAGGCCATCACCATCCGGACTTCTAGGAAGGAAGAGAAAAAGGAAGAAGGCAAATACTTCCGCCGCGAAATCACCCGTGGTGAATACCAGCGCACCCTGTCCTTACCCGATTACGTCGATTCTGACAATGCCAAAGCGTCGTTTAAGGACGGTATCTTGAAGGTGGCGATACCCAAGGCGGATAAAGGGAAGCGCAAGAGTGTCGAAATAAAGGGCTAGGCTAACACTAATATTCATCGGGCTAACCATGAGCCATGGCTTGGATATACAAAACCGTTGGGCGTTAAAAAGGCACGATTATAAGGGCAACGGAATGCTAAATAAGGAAAGTCTGAGATATTTAAGGAATCTCTGATTAAGTCACCCCAAATTGCCAAAATTATTATCAACGTAATATCAGGGTAGCCAAGCCATGAAACAGCAAAGCCTATCGTCGTTGACTTACGAAAGGATGAAGAAACGCACCAAGCGTGAGAAGTTCCTGAATCCGCACAAACCAAGCTTTCTTGTTTTTATTCACGAACTTCCTCCCGATAATCGATATGGAAAAATGACAGCTATACTATATGGCAAACATTAACGCACCATCATTTACCTTATAGAAAGAAGTGTTACGCTCACTTGGATAGATAGGTATACGAAGTCAAACCTGCCATCAGTTCCTTTTCATAATCCAGTCTTAGCTGGTCTGTGAGCGTACTGTCCGCCAATTTTTTCCGGTAAGCAACCCGTAAATCATCACTGCTGATATGGACGTAATCGAGTAGGTCGCCGACATGTTCGCCTTCGTGCAAGTCATAAAAATGATAGCCTTGGTCATCGAGTTCAATGTTGATGGAGTGGGTGTCACCGAACAGGTTATGCATATCGCCCAGGATTTCTTGGTATGCCCCGACCATAAAGAAGCCGATGAGATAGGGTTGTTTGCTGGCTATTTCGTGTACGGGCAGGGTTTTTGCAATATTCTGGCCGTCTATGTATTGGTCGATACGTCCGTCAGAATCGCAAGTCAAATCCTGTATGACGGCGCGGCGCGTCGGCTGCTCATTCAATCGGTGAATAGGCATAATGGGGAAAATCTGGTCTATACCCCAAATATCCGGCAAGGATTGGAACAAGGAGAAATTACAGAAAATCTTATCCGCCAGTTTCTCGTTCAATTCTTTGAGGATGGCGGCTTCGTTCTGGTTACTGGGATTCAACCGACTTTTAATCTGTTGGCAACGCACGGCATAGCTATTTTCGATAGCCGCTAACTTGTTGATGCTGAGCTTACCCTGGGAGAATTGCTCTTGTGCATCCTTAAGATCAAATTGGGCATCATGATAGGTTTCAACCAAATTGACCGCAACAGGCAAAGGATTTGCATCGGACGGGTTGCTGTAAACCGATTCAATATCCGTTACATTGGTAATTAACACGGCATGATGGGCAGTGATGGCGCGACCTGATTCGGTCACAATGTCGGGCTGCGGCAATTGTTTTTCGGAGCAAATTTCGGCAAAACTGCGGACGATGTTTTGGGCGTATTCCTCCAGGCTATAATTAATGGAGGATTCCCGCCGTGAGCGGCTGCCATCATAATCGACGCCCAAACCGCCGCCTGCATCGACAATCTTGATAGGTGCACCCAGGCGATGCAGCTCGGCATAGAACTGCCCTACTTCTTTCAGGGCCACCTTGATATCATGGATATTGGCAATTTGCGAGCCCATGTGGAAGTGCATCAATTGCAGGCAATCCAGCAAGTCCGCTTGTTTCAGGCGGGCGACCAGTTGCAGGACTTCGTTGGCATGCAGGCCGAATTTGGACTTTTCACCTCCGGTATTCTGCCATTTGCCTGCGCTGATACTGGCGAGGCGAACGCGGACACCGACCAAAGGCGTGATCCCCAACTTTGCGGATTCGGCAATAATCATGTCCAATTCAATCGGCTTTTCAATCACCAAATAGACTTGCAAACCGAGTTTTAAGCCGATTAAAGCCAAACGGATATACGCCCTGTCCTTATAACCGTTACAAACAACTGTGCCGCCCGGTTTCGACAAGGCCATCACCGCCAACAATTCCGGCTTGCTGCCCGCTTCCAGGCCAATGTTTTCAGACGCCAGAATGCCTTCGACGACTTTGCCTTGTTGGTTAACCTTGATAGGGTAAATAGGCGTGTATTTTCCATGATAGCCCTGGTTGGCAAAGGCTTTTTGGAACGCTTGGTTCAAACGTTTAACCCGATCCTGCAAAATATCAGTAAAACGTACCAAAACCGGAAAAGACAGTTGTTTCTCCTCCAAAGACTGGGCAATTTCAAACAAATCCAATTCCGTATCCAAGTTGGAATCCGGCCTAACCGAGACGTTGCCCTTAGCATTAATGGAAAAATAGCCTTCGCCCCAAAAGTTGATCGCGTAGGTTTGGATGGATTGAAGAATCGTCCAGGGGCTAGCTCTAAGTTCGTCCAAAATGAAACTCCGTGTGCGTTGAATATCTTTATGTCTTGATTTAAGCGGCCGCCCCTTCTCCCTTGGGGGAGGCAGCACAGATTCCCTACCCGTTGCCGCACCTCTTCCATCCTGGGAAGACGAAAGCTAGCATGAGGGAGATTTATGAGGCTTTTTCCTTAACCAAATAACAATGGCATTCCCTATAGAAACATGAAGGGACAATTCCTTAATGTTATTATAGTGATTTTATTTGCCAGGAATTCCAAAAATGAATCCATCAGAATGGTTTACCGAAGAACATGCGGGCGCGGGGTCAGCTTTTTCTTTGAAAATCAAGCGTAAATTGCACGAGGAGCAATCCCCATTTCAACACCATGAAATCTACGAAACCGAAACGTTCGGTAACTTGATGATACTCGACGGCTGCACGATGGTATCGACCCGCGACAACTTCCTTTACCACGAGATGATGAGCCATCCGGCTTTGTACACCCATCCCAACCCCAAAAAAGTCTGGATCATCGGCGGCGGCGATTGCGGCACATTACGGGAAGCGTTAAAACATCCCTCAGTCGAAGAAGCCGTACAGATCGACATCGACGAGCGCGTCACCCGCTTGGCGGAAGTTTATTTCCCAGAATTGTGCGAATCCAACAACGACCCCAGGGCGGATTTGAAGTTTATCGATGGCATCAAATGGATTAAGGATGCCGCGCCTAATTCCGTGGACATCATCATCGTCGATAGCACCGATCCGGTCGGCCCCGCCGAAGGCTTGTTCAACGAAGCGTTTTATCGTGGTTGCCATGCTTGTTTGACCGACAATGGCATACTCGTACAACAAAGCGAATCGCCCTTGCTGCATTTAGAATTGTTAAAGGACATGCGGAATGCCATGTCTGCGGCAGGTTTTACCTCACTGCAAACCTTGTATTTTCCCCAATGCATCTACCCGTCCGGCTGGTGGAGCGCGACGATGGCGAGCAAATCTGCGTTGAATGGTTTTAGGGAACAGGATTCAGCCAATAAGTCGTTTGCAACGGAATATTACAATGTTGATATTCACAGAGGCGCGTTGGCGCAGCCGGAGTTTGTGAAGAGGGCGTTTGCCATTTAAACCATGAAACTGAGCTACGATAAAGTAGTAGTGTATGCATTGCGTACCTTTTGATGCTATATAATTATTCGGCTTGGGATATGGTATGCGGTGCATACCCTACGTAACTGATTTTCTAAACCGGCTTATAGGCTTCAAGGGGGAAATTGATGGGGTTATTGGAAGAAATCGCTCAATCACCAGCGATATTAAAAGAAGTTTATGGCGATTTAGCAAAGCCTGGAGTTCAACAAGCGGGCAAAGCACTTAGTACGATAATAGGCTTAGGGAATACTATTTTATGGCCTTTAGCGTTATTGAACGAAAGAGCAAGAATTGCACTGGAATCAAACTTAGAAAAATACCGCAATAAAATAAAACATATTCCCATAGAGGAAACATGCGAGATTCCTCCTGAAGTAGGCGTTCCAATAGCAGAAAAACTTTCTTATGTTACTAATGATGAGCTAAGTGAGATGTATATCGAACTTCTTGTAAAAGCATCTCAAGCACCAAAAGCAAATGTCGTTCATCCTAGCTTCGTAAATATTATTAATAATATTTCACCTGACGAAGCGGTATTGCTTAAATCTGTTATGCACCTGCCGGGAATTCCATTTATCGAAGTGCGCCTGCAATACAAAGAAAAGAATGAATGGCAAACTCTAAATTCCATGATACCTGGCTTATTTTGTTTAACGGAGCTTCATTACCCGGAAAATGTTCACGCTTACATTAGTAATCTTGAGGGATTAGGCATTTTTCAAGTCAGGCAAGATATTTTTATGGTTGGAGAAAATATATATGAACCTCTGGAAGAGGATGCAAAAATCCGATATTCCGAACTCATCAAAACTGTTGATGATAAAACTATTGTTTTCCCGCGAGGAAAAATCGAAATTACGCCTTTTGCGCGTCTACTAATGGATGCATGTTTCGTGAATTCTGTAGGAACTTAGCGAGTAGCCTGGATGGAGCTTGCGGAATCCAGGAATTCGTGACTCCGACTCCCGTATTACGCTGTGCTTCATACGGGCTACCAGAATACGCAAATGCCAAGTCCAATTGTGTAGGATATACAAGTATCATAAACATCTGGAGGGCGGCTATGCGTACCAACGTCGTCATCGACAACACCTTAATGCAAGAATCCTTAAAAGCGACCGGTCTTAAAACCAAAAAAGAAACGGTTGAACTGGGTTTGAAGACATTGATCACCCTCAGAAAACAGGCGACTATAAAAGAGCTGAAAGGCAAGCTCCATTGGGAAGGCAACCTAGATAATCTTAGAACCGATCAATAATACTGGTCGATAGCAGCGTCTGGATTGATTACTTTAATGGCGTTGATAACCCTTATACTGTAAAGCTGGATTCGCTTTGGGCGTTGGGCTTATCCCCATTGGCGACATTATCCTCACCAAAATCTTACAGGGATTTCAACTCAACAAGGATTTCAAAACAGCAAAAGCGATTTTGTTGAACTTGACCGTTTTCGACATACTGGACAACAGAACGCCATTTCCGCAGCGGAGAATTATCACTCCTTACGAAAAAAGGCATCACCATCAGGAAAACCATTGATTGCATGATTGCCAAATTCTGTATTGCTTGTGGGCATCAACTGCTGTTTTGCGATAAAGATTTTCAGCCCTTTGTGGAGCATCTTGGTTTGGTGGGTGTCGATGCATGAGTAAAACTGATGGTGCAAACGATACCTTGATCGCCGCTCAAATCGTGGGCATGGAAACAAGTGGCCTGAATGAAGAAGCCGAGTTTCATAACTCCGACCCTGATTTTTGCACTTCATACCATTTAGGCTAAGTGGTTTGTTATAACTTAGATTGTGTGGGGACTGTGCGAAACAGCCAGGTGGCGCGCCCGAGAGGATTCGAACCTCTGACCTCAGCCTCCGGAGGGCTGCGCTCTATCCAGCTGAGCTACGGGCGCTTAGTGCGGTAAAACACAGCCGTCCATTCTACCGTAACAAGCCAGCAATTACGATAATATTGTTTTCAGGTTTGCGAAATTGGGTTTGCTCCACCCTTTAACTATGCCATGCCTGCCGATACGGTAATGGCATGATAACCCGCAAAACTGGATTTGCTTCTGGGATTTGGGCTTGGCCGTTTCCGGTATGCCGGGCCAACGATAGCATTGCCATAGCGGAAAATGTCCGGTTCTCACAAAAAATGCATCACCGTCAGAAAAAGCGTAGATTGTCTTATCGCTACATTCTGCACCCAAAACAGCAAAGGGTGACTGTTTAGTCACGAACATTTTCAGCCGTTTGCGAAGCATTTGCAGCTTGGGGTTGTGGATATGCAAATTATCCGATATTGTTTGTTTTATTTCTTCACAAAGTGAGAATTTAATATGTTTGACAGCAAATCCATCGACGACATCGCTAACCGTTTGGCAAACGCAATTCCACCCAGCTTCAACCACTTGAAAGAGGATATGGAAAAGAATTTCCATGCCATTTTACAAAGTGCATTGGCGCGGCTTGATTTGGTCACCCGCGAGGAATTCGAGGTACAAAAAGCGGTACTGGCTAAAACCCGCCAAAAACTTGAAGCCTTGGAACAACGGGTTGCTGAAATTGAAAAGCAAATTCTCGCAAAAGAGGAAGTGGAGTCGGTTTCTAAGGCGAAAAGCGCAAGGCACAAAACGAAAGGGGAATGAAAAAGCGCTGGGCCTTTTGAGCCTTTAGCTTTGCAACTCTCCCATGACCCTAGCCGTCATCTACAGCCGAGGCCGTTCCGGCATCGAAGCGCCGTTAGTCACTGTTGAAGTCCATGTGGCGAACGGCTTGCCTTCGATGTCGATAGTCGGCCTGCCCGAGACAGCCGTTAAGGAAAGCAAAGACCGTGTTCGCGGTGCCATCTTAAATTCCCGATTTGAATTCCCTGCCCAGCGCATTACCGTGAACCTAGCCCCTGCGGACTTGCCCAAAGAAGGCGGTCGCTTTGACCTCGCCATTGCCTTGGGTATTCTCGCGGCATCGGGGCAACTCCCTTGTACAAACCTTAACCACTACGAATGTGTCGGCGAATTGTCTTTAGGCGGCGAGTTGCGTCCGATTAGCGGCGTCTTGCCGATTGCCATACAAGTTAGGAACCATAATCGCAAGCTGATATTGCCAAAAGATAACGTCGCAGAAGCGGCCTTGGTAAAGGGCATTGAGTTAGTCCCATCAGTGCACTTGTTGGAAATCTGCGCCCATTTGTCTGGCCGGCAGGTGATTGAACCTGATTATCCGGCTATCCAACCTATGCCAGAAGCGGACATAGATTTTGCGGATGTCCACGGTCAATATCATGTCAAACGAGCATTTGAAGTGGCGGCGGCTGGTGCCCATAATTTACTGATGTTGGGGCCGCCAGGCACGGGCAAATCGATGCTGGCCGCGAGATTGCCGACGATTTTGCCCCCGTTGACCGAAAGTCAGGCACAGGAAAGCGCGGCAATTGCTTCCATTAGTGACCAGGAAGTAAACGTGGCGAATTGGTTGAAACCGCCCTATCGTGCCCCGCACCATACCGCGTCTGCACCTGCGCTGGTGGGTGGTGGCAGCAATCCAAAACCCGGCGAAATATCCTTGGCCCATAACGGTACTTTATTTTTGGATGAACTGCCCGAATTTGATCGCAAAGTGTTAGAAGTCTTGCGCGAACCGTTGGAAACCGGACATATCACCATAAGCCGTGCCGCCCGACAAGTGGATTTCCCGGCGCGGTTTCAACTGATTGCAGCGATGAATCCCTGTCCTTGCGGTTACCTGGGGGATTCATCGGGGAGGTGTCATTGTACCTCCGAACAAGTCATACGCTATCGTGCCAGGGTATCAGGCCCACTGCTGGATCGTATCGACATGCACTTGGACGTTCCCCGGATTTCCCATGAAGTGTTACGTAAAGGTTCGGCACAAGGTGAAGAAACCAGTGCCTGCATCAAGGCGCGAGTAGTGACTGCGCGTAATCGGGCATTGGCGAGGAGCGGTAAGGCAAATTCTGCGTTGACCGCAAAAGAAGTCAAACAGCTTTGCCTGTTAACAGAACAAGGCCACCAATTATTGGAACAAGCGATGGACAGGTTAGGCCTGTCGCACCGCGCCTATCACCGCATTTTAAAACTGGCTCGGACTATTGCCGATTTGGCAGGATCAGAACACATTGGAGTCAACCATCTCAGCGAAGCCATTGGATACAGGAAACTGGATAGGCGATCGTGATTGCCTGTTTTTTGTTTCTGCCAAGGGCTCGATACGGCTTAAAGGCTTCAGCACAAACGCCGAAAGGCAACCCCGTTCATGATGGATAATAAGCCGCCGAATAACCTAACCACAAGGAAAACCAACTAACTTGTCAGGACTCTCCTAAATTACTTGATCGCACTGACGTGCAAACCACATTCCTTCTGTGTACTTTCTTCCCACCACCAGCGCCCTGCCCTCTCGTGCTGGTTAGGTAAAACGGGGCGGGTGCAGGGTTCGCAGCCGATGCTGATGTAGCCCTTATTATGTAATTCGTTATAAGGCACTTGATTGGCTTCGATGTAATCCCAAACTTGGGCCGATTTCCAATTCAGTAAGGGGTTAAATTTAACCAATTCATGGTCTGGCCTAGAAAACGCATTGTCGACCTGCACTTCGGGAATGTCTTGTCGGGTTTCCGCACTCTGGTCACGCCGCTGACCGGTAATCCAGGCATCCAGCTGGGTGAGTTTCCGTTTGAGCGGTTCGACTTTACGTATGCCGCAACATTCTTGATGGCCGTCTTCGTAAAAGCTGAACAAGCCTTTGCGCTTGACGAAACCATCCAATACTTCCCAGTTTGGCGTTAGCAGCTCAATATCTATTTGATAATGCTTCCTGACTTTTTCGATGAAACGATAGGTTTCGGGATGTAAGCGGCCCGTATCCAGGGTGAAAACCTGGATGTCTTTCCTAATGCTGAGTGCCATGTCAATTAAGATGACATCTTCCGCACCGCTAAAGGATACAGCGATGTTATCGTACAAAGACAGGGCCTTTTTCAGGATGAACCGGGGGTTTTTGCTTACCAATTCGGATTGTAATTGCTCGATATTAACAGTCATTTTCGCATTTCTGGGTAAAGTAATTATGCAAGAATTCATCAAACGGCAACTGCGACTTGTTTTCCAGTTCCGACTGTTTGTCCAGGGATTCTTGCGCCAGTTCATTGAACCGCTTAGCAAATGCTTCATCGGGTCTGTGACCCTTGAAACAAGCCGCATGTTCCGCCGATTTTGTCACCGCGAAACGGCTGAATGGTTGGTCGGTTTCCCGCATAACTTCCAACATCCGCGCTGATGGTGTCAAATCGGGGTCCTGCACCAATTGCTGTTGCGCCAATAACGCGTTGCCGTAAGGTTTGCTTACGTCACTGCCATCCAAGATATCGCAGACTTCGCGCATCGATTCCAGGATTTCAAAAGCCCAATCTTGCAAAGGGAGCTTACTGCCATTCCGTTCCAGAAGAAGCCCAGGTTTGCGGCCACAGTTCGCCACTGTTAATTGGTTGCGGTTATTGGTCTGAAAATCCACTTCCGACATTGGCGGGCTGTCTTGTAGCAAGCACGTAAGCAGTAGGGCTTCAACAAATCGGGCTTTGCCTTCGTCGATGCCGATGGGGTTGAACAAATCCAAGTCCAATGAACGCATTTCCACATAACGCACGCCACGCCGCCTTAATGCCACCGTCGGTTTTTCACACGATTGGGCAATCTGCTTGGGGCGGATAATGCTATAAAACTCGTTTTCGATTTGCAATACATTGACGTTAAGTTGGCGGTATTCGCCAGCGACCACCACGCCGATTTTCTCGTACTCAGGGAAAGGCGTGGTGATGGCCTTACCTAAGCTGCACACATATTCAGGCAACGAATTATAGTTAATCCTAAGGTCCGCTTGGTTAAGGCTCTTGTAACCGATGTCACTCATCCGTAAGGAAGTCGCATAAGGATGGTACAAGGTACCATAGTCGAATTCTTCAAATTGCGCTTTAAACTGTGGCCGGGTATTGAAAAAACTCTTGCAAATAGCGGGGGACGCACCGAATAAATAGAGGATAATCCAGCCGAGACGTTGAAAATTCCTGACCAACCCGAAATAAGCGTCCGACTTGAAATCCTCGAGGTTCATCACGCTATTTTCTTGGCCATGCAGCACAGGCCAAAGCGCTTCCGGCACGGAAAAATTGAAATGGATTCCGGCAATCGCCTGCATCGTCCGCCCATAGCGATGCCACAGGCCGTGGCGGTAAACATGCTTCATCCTGCCGACATTGGAGGTGCCGTATTCGGCAATCGGTATGCTTTCATCACTCTCAATCCCACACGGCATACTGGTGCAGAGCAACATCTCATCGCCCAAATGCTGGTAAACAAACTGGTGGATAGCTTGTAAATACGCAATGGTTTCTTTAATGTCGGCAAAAGGCGGGGTTATTAACTCAATTAACGCCTCGGAATAATCCGTGGTGATATAAGGGTGGGTCAGCGCTGAACCCAGTGCCTTGGGATGCGGGGCTTGGCTAATCGTACCGTCTTTGGAAATCCGCAAGCTTTCTTTTTCTATCCCTTTGAGCCCTCCACAAATTAATGCTTGTTGGTTGTTTGCTTTAAGTTGTTCAAGACGCGCGGAATGCGTGTTATTCATGAGATGCCATTGTGTGGTTATATGTTACTGTCCTGTATAATTCCGCCATTATAAAGGTATTGCCCCATTCAAGAAACAAATCGTCACGATGGAAACACCCGACCAAAAAGCGCTTGAATGGCCCAATACGACTTTTGGTTACGGCTGTTTCTGCGGTTGGTAACAAACGATTATCCACTGATTAATGGCTATCATGCCGACCGACATCGGAAAATCCTTATGTTATCAGATTCCTGCACTGATAAGGCTGGGCGTGGGAACCGTCATTTCACCACTGATTGCCTTGATGCAAGATCAAGTCAGGATGCTGCTTAATGGTGACTTAGGTTTACTCTACAGTGCAAGTCGCTCATTCGTGTACCATCCCGCAGGAGAACCGTACTTGGAATCCAACCTAACAAGCAAAATCTTGAGCAGACCACCGCATTCTGTCATACTCTATTTGACATCACCGAAACGCTAAGCGCAGAAGCGACCGGAAGCCCMCTTCCGGTCTTGACCTACTTGCGTTCCGGATAGGTAATCGAGGAGTGGTCGAACAGAGGAGGCATTCCGTAAGGCCTTTGAACGTCTGAAGCGGGATAAGCCAGAACGTCTTAGGAAGGATACGGTCATACCACAAAACATTGTGGACAAGGAAGCAGGTTGCGACCCCTCAGCGCTCGAAAAGGCACGATACCCCCTTAGTCCCATCGCCGGAATTCGGCAGTGGGCCAAAGTCTATAAACCCGATATTCCGCTTTGCCACGTCAAACTATGCTGATTCAACGTAACTGCAATCAGTCTCTCCGCGAAAAAATCAAAGAATTGAGGAAGCACGACCATGCGTTCCCTTTACTAGTCGAGGCAGATGCGAAGACACTCGACTTGACTATGGAGGGTATCCGTTTACTGCCCATCCTCCCTCCTTTAAATGTCAACCCAATGCGGGGCAAGAAACCTACTGAAGATGCCTGACCATCCCCCAAATAAAATATTGCGTGACGTATTCGGCTTTCCAAGTTTTCGGGACAATCAGGAAAGCGTTATCGATCATGTAACGCGTGGCGGCGATGCTTTGGTATTAATGCCGACTGGGGGCGGAAAGTCGCTTTGTTACCAGATTCCTGCCCTATGTCGTCGCGGACTCGGCATTGTCATTTCACCGTTGATAGCGCTTATGCAGGATCAAGTAGATACTCTAAAACAGCTAGGGGTTTCAGCTGCGTTTTTGAATTCTAGTTTGGATGCCGAATCCGCCCGTGAAGTATTGCGGCAATTGCAGCGTAACGAATTAAAGCTACTGTATGTCGCACCTGAGCGGCTAATGACCGATACTTTCCTCAACTTGTTAGAACGCTTACAAAAAGACAATGGTATCGCGCTATTCGCTATAGACGAAGCTCATTGCGTATCCCAATGGGGACATGATTTTCGCCCCGAATATCGCGCATTGACGGTGTTGCACGAACGCTTCCCCAATGTGCCGCGCATCGCGCTAACTGCCACGGCGGATTCACCAACGCGACGCGAAATCCTCGAACGGCTCGCGCTTGAAAAGGCGAAACAATTCGTCTCCAGCTTTGACCGTCCCAACATCCGTTATCGGATCACACTCAAAGCTAATGTGCGTCAGCAGTTAAAAGCTTTCCTTGAAACCGAGCATCCCGGCGATGCCGGCATCATATATTGCTTGTCGCGAAATAAGGTCGAAGATACTGCTGAGTGGCTGAAGGCACAGGGCTGGGATGCCTTACCTTATCATGCAGGGCTCGACGCTGCCAAGCGCAGTAAATACCAGAACCGCTTCTTGCGCGAGGAGGGCGTCATTATGGTTGCCACCGTTGCCTTCGGTATGGGTATAGACAAACCAAACGTGCGGTTCGTTGCCCATCTTGATTTACCCAAAAGCCTCGAGGCATATTACCAAGAAATTGGCAGGGCCGGGCGTGACGGCTTACCAGCCAATGCCTGGATGACTTACAGTTTGGCCGATGTGGTGTCAATGCGCCAGATGCTAATGTCCGGCAATGCATTGGATGAACGCAAGCAAGTTGAGTTACAAAAGCTGGATGCCCTGTTGGGTTACTGTGAATCTATCGAATGTCGCCATCAAACTGTAGTGCGTTATTTCGGCGAGGAGCATCCCGGTAACTGCGGTCAATGCGACAATTGCCTCGTTCCTGTGGAAACTTGGGACGCAACACAAGCGGCGCAGATGGCGTTGTCCTGTGTCTATCGCACAGGACAACGATTTGGCATCTCCCACCAGATAGATGTGCTACTCGGCAAAGAGACCGCAAAAATTGAACAGTTTCATCACCATCAACTCAGCACCTTCGGTATCGGCAAGGAATTAGCACAGCAGCAATGGAGAAGCGTCTATCGTCAACTTGTTGCCATCGGGTTACTCACTGTAGACATAGAATCTTATGGCAGGTTGAAACTCACTCAAGCCGCACGCCCTGTACTGAAAGGGCAGCAAAAGGTGTGGCTGCGGTGCGATGCTAAACCAACTAAGCTTAAAACCAGCAAAGCGGAGCGCGGTTCGCGCCTACGCGAGACCTTCGCGGGAGCTAACGAAGATCCGTTATGGCAAGCACTCAAAGTCAAACGTCTCGAGCTCGCCCGCGAACAAAACGTACCTCCTTATGTCATTTTTCATGACAGCACTTTGCTAGAAATTCTTAATCGACGTCCGCAAACGACAACAGAATTCGGCCAAATAATTGGGGTCGGACAGGCCAAGCTCTCTCGCTACGCTGACCATTTTATAGATGTCATCAGCGAATACTGTACCCCGAATTAAATTAGCGGCCATGTAAATAAAGGGCAATGCGAATACATTATCACGCATAGCATTTATATATCAATGAGATATACATATATTCATATTATGGGCTTCCATCAAGGCACGACTCTTCCATGATTTGTCCTTTTCTAGGAATGACGTTCAACCCTTAGATTTGCCCGTCAATGACTAGATAGATCAAGACGAAAGTATTGCGCTTTCGCCTTGATCCGAGCGAGCCAATTAATTAGCGGCGTAAGATTGGCCAATGAAGGTTTTTAGGTCGGCCAGCGTGACCACGCGCGGACCGTGCAGGGCGGCAATCTTCTCTACATCCAAATTGAGTTTCTGGATATTCTGGTAAAGATTAACCGAATAAGGGTTTGGCTTGGGCGGAAACGGTACATTTGGCGCGGGCGGCGTATAGGCATCGGCTTCCACCAGGATTTTCTCTTTAGGCAGGTAAGCCAGCAGGAAGGCGTCATTATGGCCGTTGCCTGCAATGGAATAGAGTTCAATTTTACGCTTGCCGTCTGTCAGCACATACTTATCGGTAAATGTTTCGAAATGGGCTTGTTTTTGCGACTTGGCCAACCTGTCGGGATTAATAGTCCTGGGCTGTGCCCACACCTTTTCATAGTAGGGTTGGTTTGCCTCAACCGTCACGATGGTCGCCCCTTCATCAACAAAAGTACGCAAGCCTCCGGAATGGTCGAAATGTGCGTGGGTGTTAATCAGGTATTTGATGGCCTTATTGGGAATTGTCTCCCTGATTTTTGCAATGACGGCCTCTGAACGGGCTTCATTCTGTGGTGCTTCAACCAACACCACATGATCTTTCTGCTCGATAGCTACACTGTGATGAGTACCTCCTGTCAAATAGTAAACGCCTTTGGCCAGCTTATTCACTTTTACGGACACTTCAGGGACTTTGGCGGCTTCGGGCGGGATGGCAATATCAATTACCGGATTAATTTTGACCTCCGAAACATTAATGTCCAGCACCGGATAACCGCCTTGGCTGCGGACTATATGCCCAGGAAACTGCACTCCGCCAAAATCCTTGTAATCGCTGTATTGGGTTTCGACCAACGTATCGCCGAGCACTGGATTGTCGATCCAAGTCTGTACTTTTTCCAATTGATGTTTGTCGTTTAGGAATCCCACATATTGATACTTGCCGCCGACCGTAAACGAAACCTCCTTACCGCCATCCACGTCTTTTGCGGTGGCATTATTCGCCAAGGTCGCTTTTAGGAAACCTTGGGGGGTTGCCCAAATTTCCGCTGCACGCTCTTCAACTGCCGCCGGTTGTGCGGTTGTCGCAGCTGGCTGATTACCGGTGGCAGCGATATTCCATGCCCTATTTCTGCTGATAAATTGCTCAACCCGCTGTTCGACTGGCATCGGCCGCTCACGTCCGGGTTCAATAACCTGACTGCGGGCAATTTTAACTTTCGCACTGACATTGTCGTAATTAATGTCAGCGGTATAACTTTTTACATCAAATGGCGGCCAAGGC
Organism: Methyloglobulus morosus KoM1; assembly: GCF_000496735.2. Lineage (GTDB taxonomy): Bacteria > Pseudomonadota > Gammaproteobacteria > Methylococcales > Methylomonadaceae > Methyloglobulus > Methyloglobulus morosus. The sequence continues at coordinate 4,118 of NZ_AYLO01000106.1, read as the reverse complement.
AAGTCCGGATTAGGGGCCTGACCAAACTGATACCAACGACCAGTGCCGGAAAACTCAATGGATTTAATATTCGTTGGATGTGAGGCATCAGCCCCCTGTTGCAAACTTTGCAGCTGTGGCCCGCTGCAAGCAATTGCCAGCATTGAAATTATTAGGCAAACTCCGCTGCTTGTCGATCTACGCATGAAACCTCCTTACGAAAGGTAAATATAAAATGGGAATATGTGGAACCTATCAAAAATAAAGCAAAGCAATATTGATACCAAAAACAAGAAGCAACCGCATCGATGGCTTGAAACCATTAGCCCCTGTAGCAACACCCCTTTTTCGATTTCTCATGAAAGCGGCCTATAAGCCCACTTATGCTGGATACCCAACAATTTTTGCTGGAATACTGCACCCAGTGGAACAGCTTTGGCTTGATAAGGCTGACATGATTTTAATAATCGCATAACCCGATCATGGCAGTTGCCTGAAGTTACGATTGTCCTCCGTTGTTTTCGCTTTATGATGCCAAAAAGCGCTTCTCTATGATATTTGGGAGCAAAACTTCAGTCGCAAAGAAGCCGAACAAGCTTATCAAAGCAGGAAGCATTCAATCCCCCAGGAGTCAGCGGATACTTTGCAGATTTGGACAGAGCCATTTGTCGGCTCTCATAATTATTGAAAAGTGAGCTTCAATAATTTTCAATAGGTTACCCAAATTATGAGATTCCAGTTTTCGCAAAAAATCTCACAAGTAAAGGCAAAAACCTAATGAAATCTCACAATTAATGAAATCTGGACCGGAAAGGATCGGCCAACTTCTGACAGTTGCAAAATTTACGTGAACGGCTGGTCCACTTTGAAAGTAGTCATTCAGCAATTACAATAAAAAAACAATCTGACGAATGCTTCACTTCACATACAGCAAAAAGTAGAGCCTAGAATAAGCAGTGCTTTTTTCCTGACATGTTGCGAGTGTAATCGGCTGTAAATTTCTCGACTTATTGATTTCCACAAATGGGCGCCTCAATTTTGGCTTCCAAATCTTGAATAGCATTGTCCCAGCGAATTTCAGTGAAATCACCAGCGTGGACTGTCTTCAGTTTTTTGAAAACAGACAAACTTTGACGCCAGTAATCGCATGCCTTAGGTTTATTGCCACAATGTTCGGCAACCATCGCCAGATTCGTGAGGGTCATCGCGATATCTGGGCCATTATTGAGATCAGCAAAAATGCTCAATGCGTATTTGTATCGGTCTTCCGCCTTTTCAAACTCACCGGCGATGTGAGCGTTATGACCTAAGTTTGCCTCGATATTTCCTACCATCCGCACAAGCTGTCTAAACTGCCCGACCGCTTCATCGGGGTTCTGGTCAAATAATGACGCAAGCCGAAAAGGGATATCCAAATGCCCTAAAATTCGAGATTTATCCGATTCCGAAACTGCCTCAGATCTTCGGTGTTCGACGCCCTCATCATTCGAGAGCGCGACGACTGAGAACGCTTCACCGGTATAGTTTTCATTATAAATTCGCCCCGCCTCCAGCAGAACTTTTTCCGATTGTTCGCGATCTCCTTTTCGCCCATGCACAACTCCTAGATTAGCAAGGACTTGGATTTGGGAAACAAGATCACCCAAATCTTTAGCAATGTTCAAAGCGCGATTCAGCGCGTCCATGGCCTGATCGCGTTCTCCTTCGTCACTCAATCTCATAGCAATCTCATCGACTAGAAGCTTAAAATGTTCCCGTTCGGCGTATTCAGGCTTTATGAAAGCCCCCAAATTGTAAGCCCGACGACATAATATATCGCCAATTTCATTGGACATAACTTCATCGTCAGAGCCGATATTGCCTCCTTCCAACTTTAAAGTGATTAAGAAAGGGGCGTTCCTGACAGAGTCGTCACCTTCGGTGAAGTCAAAGCCTTGCCAGGCTCGCGCAAGCTCACTCATCTCAAGCAATGCAGGGACGAGAATCAGAAGCGCAACATGGTAGAGTTCTCTCGCGGCTGCTTCCATTTGAGATTGTGTTTTCGCCTCTGGTTCCTTTTCCCACGCCGAAATTGTCTTTTCTTTCCACTCTGTGAAATGGCTCATAACTCCATCTTTGTCACCCGCGAAAGCCAAGATGCGGCCTTGGTCTCCGATTAAGTTTAACGCTTCGTATATCCGTCTTTTAATTGCGAATGAGCACTTGGAGTGCCAATTCAATTTCCAGTAAGTGGCAGATAGAAACCTTAATAGATCGACTCGCTGCCCTGTTTGCCGATCTGGCTCTTCGATCTCAAGCAACCTCTCGTAAGCTGCTGATCCGGCTTCAAGAGAAAACCTATAGAGGTGCACTTTTGCCAAAAGACTTAACGCCCACTGCGCCAACATGCGTTCAGTTGGTTCAGAGGATGACTCAAACAGATCGGCAGCAATACCATATGCAATAAGTTGCGTTTCAGGCCGATCAGACGCGATGAAATCATAGTCCTGTACTAGATTCCTGATCGTGTCTCGGAATGTCACTTGAAGCTCAGCTTCCGTTCCGAGAGTCTTCATGTGGGGGCGAACGTCTTCAGCCACTTGATGAAACAAACGTTCCACAAATGATCCGATAACATCGGCTGATTGGCTCTTTGTGCCAGCCAGCCAAGAATACGGGTCTTCTGCATTCTCCAAAGCTGATCGGATGTTACGACCGAGTTTGATATTGGCGATAGCGTCAACCAAATCACTAGCGAATCTTAGTCCTTGCAAGCTTGCTAGACAAATAGCTTCCCTCACCTCTAAGGGAGCGTCTATCAAGCGCCTGCGAACAACCTTGAAGATATCTTGGCTTTTCGTCTCGGCTAAGATTTCCCTGAACCCTTCTATTGTCAGTGCTTTGGAGGTATCGTAGTTCTCAAAGAAGCCTTCGTGTTCACGCGCAAACTGAATCACTTGCTCAAGATAACGTGGGTTTCCTCCAGTCACCTCATGAATACTTGCAGACTGTTCGTCAGTCAGGCCAGGTAGTTTCTCGCTGATCGCGGCCGAAAGGTCGATTAAAGGACCTAGGTTGATTTCTAGGAAACTGCTGGAGTTGAGATAGCCGCCTGGCAAACCTGCGGCGGGGCCATTTTCCCAAGTGTTGCCTAAGAGGCCGTGTCGCAAAATTCCGGCAAATGAATACTCTTGGGGCGTAACTTCTTGGAACAATTCGCGCTTCCAATGTGTTACTAAGATCAGCAGTGGCCACTTTCTTGTAATGGCCTTATAAAACAATGTTTCCACGAAAGAAAGCAGTGCGGAATCCTTCGAAGCATCTTGGGCATCGTCAATAAGAATTACACCGGGCACCTCCGCATAGTCTTTCTCAGGATCAAATACTAACTCCAAGTTCTGTATGATAGAGTTTGAACGACTATAAGAAAGTTTTAGGGCTTCCTCGACAGATGCCTCGGACAATCCTCCTCGGATAATACCAAATACCTCTTTTCCTGCCTCTCCTATTCGTTTCGCAAGGTTCAAATAAGTTAAGTCAGCAAGAACATCCATCCCTACATCTATTCCTAAACGGCTAAGTGCCACAGCAAACTCGATGCCCTTTCGTCTCTTTATCGAATTAGCAAGTAATATGGCAAGGTGCGGGGCAAGGTATCTGTCGGATTGGGGGATTGTGTCTTTCGAAACAGCGAGCCCCCACCAAAGATAGGGAATATTTGAATGAAAATTGCATGATCTTGGCTGAGGATTTATATCTAAGGTGTTCTCATAAATTGCAAGAGCGTCGGGCCAGTATCCTGTGGAGTCTTGCTGATCGATGTTTTCGCTAAGCCATCGATAAAACTCAAATGCTAAGCGCGTTTTACCAACCCCGCGCTCCCCTTTAAGGATTACGATTTGCGGGTTTGGGTTCATGATGTTTGCCGCAAGGTACCAACGTTCTATGATTTGATCAAGTTCAGATCGCCGACCTGTAAATCTTAATATATCCATTATCCTTGTCACCTTATCGATTCATAGATCGTCAGCACTTAATATAAAACCCACTGGATCATAGAGTATTGCCTGTTAAAAGTATTGGCCTCCATAAAGTCTGACTGAATCCTCTGAAAACTTAATCAATATAAAAAGTCACTGGTGTCCGGAGATTATCGGAAT
>NZ_AYLO01000105.1 GCF_000496735.2 Methyloglobulus morosus KoM1 | reverse complement strand
TTATATGCCTTGGCAAATATGCCTATCCAGCGCTTTGGGGCGGTGTTGTTGGCTAATGGCAAACATGAAGCACGTATGAACTTGGTGTTTGATAACTACCTGGACTTGTTAAAAAGCGCCCACCGACCCGAGAACCTAAAAAGTGTCATGTGCAAAAGCCTGATTAGCGTCGATTGGCAAGGCTATGTTTATGACTGCGACTTCAACCAAATGCTGGATTTACCCTTAGGTGGCGGGGCTTCCGTACATATCAAGGATTTGTTGGACAAAAACCTGGATAACGCAAAAATCAGTGTCGCAGATCATTGTTTTGGTTGTACCGCAGGGCAAGGGTCGAGTTGTACGGGGGCGTTGGCAACGTAAATGAAAAGCCAGCCAAATACCAGATAGCGAATGCGTCAATGCCATTAAGCTGAGAAAAATCTCCCTCTCCTGCTAGAGAGAGTCAAGGTGAGAAGAATAAAAAAGTAAGTAGGGTGCGTTTTACGTACCAAAAGCATCGGTGTTTGGAGCAACATCATCAAACCTGACGGGGTAGTTTATTTCTAGTTTTTGGTGCATAGAATGCACCCAGCTAATTTGGTTGTAACATAGAGTATTAAAAAACATTTAAAATCAATGGAGTCTATTTCATTTTTTATGTCATTTTTCAGTCCGGAAACCATTACGTGGCTTAAAGAAAACGCCGTGGATTTGATCGGGCATGCGCTGACAATCTTTGGTTTTGTTGTTGCACTGATAATACTTGGCCGCCAACATAAAAGTACGTTATTGCTACAACGAGATAACTCTCGAGAAGAATTGAAACTAAAGATTCATGAACTTCTCGTGCAGAAAATTCGGACAATTTCGAGCGCAAACTCTAAAGCAAAAATGTACGCTTTCATGATTCCTTTCAACATTGAGAACTACCAAGTGCAAGTTGAGCGAGGCATGTGGCCTTCACCGATCAAGGAGCGAGCACCCGATTTTTCGCGGTTGCATTTTGAAGCGAACTACCCTTTATCTGAACTTATAGAGGAATTTGAAGCATGGGCTATAGTTCTACCAGGTATTGAAGTGTTTCAGGTTGCTTTAAATTCGGCTAACCACAATGCTCAAAATGCTTTTCAGTCTTTGTTCAATGTGCTCTGTAATGTGTTGCCGCTTGATCCGCCGCCGGAAGCTCCATCGGATATTCCGAGACCAGTAATTCAGCCCGCGTTATCAAGTGAGGAACTATTACAACTTAAGGGATTTGTGGATCGTTACACTGAGTCTTTAGATGAAATTGCTTGTTATCTTCATGATCTTATAATCGAATCTCAAAACAATCTCCTATCAGGGCTCTTTGAACGGCGTGTGCCTCCCAGAAATCCGATTGATCCAATCTATAAAGTAATCTCAACTGAGCCCACAAAGGCTAAACAATTGCTGCACTACTTTGAGAATGAAAGTTTATGGGGCAAGGCTAAGAAATTATCAGAAGCGGAGGTACACTCCAAACTTGAGAAGCCTTAAAAGTTTATACAGTCGCGTAGAGTGCGTTCTACGCACCTTTCGATGGCAATTGGTGTGCGGAGCGCACCCTTTCATTTTGCACCTTGATCCTTGTACCTTGCGCCTCAATTATCCGTCACCGCCCCCAACGAAGCCGAACTCACCAACTTGGCATATTTCGCCAACACGCCCCGGGTATAACGTGGCGCGGGTTGCTGCCAGTGCTCAAGCCTTCTGGCGATTTCGTGTTCGTTGACGTGCAGGGTCAATTGGTTGGTTTCGGCGTCGATGGTGATTTGGTCGCCGTTCTGGACGATGGCCAACGTGCCGCCGACGTAGGCTTCCGGCGTGATATGGCCGACCACGAAGCCGTGCGTGCCGCCTGAAAAGCGTCCATCGGTAATCAGTGCGACCTCTTTGCCCAAACCTTTACCCATAATGGCAGAGGTAGGCGACAGCATTTCTCGCATACCAGGGCCGCCTTTTGGGCCTTCGTAACGGACGACGATGACATCGCCTTTGACAATTTCGCCGTTTAATATGGCTTGCAACGCTTGTTCTTCGGCCTCATAAACTTTGGCTGTGCCGGAAAACACCAGGCCTTCCTTGCCCGTGATCTTGGCAACCGCGCCTTCCGGTGCAAGGTTGCCGTACAAGATGACCAGGTGGCTGTCTTTTTTGATGGGGTTATCGAGCGGGTGGATCATGTCTTGCTGGTCGGGATAAGGTTTGACATCCACCAGGTTTTCCGCAAGCGTTTTTCCTGTCACTGTCAAGCAATCGCCATGCAACAGCCCGCAATCCAGCAATATTTTCATCAACGGTTGGATACCGCCGATTTCGATCAATTCCGCCATCTGGTATTTGCCGCTGGGTTTCAGGTCGGCGAGCATGGGGACATTTTTGCCGATGCGGGTGAAATCATCCAGGCCAAGGTCGATATGGCTGGCATTCGCCATCGCCAACAGATGTAAAACAGCATTCGTTGAACCGCCCAGTGCAATGACGACGGTGATGGCATTTTCAAAGGCGGCCTTGGTCATGATGTCGCTGGGTTTGATGCCTTTCTTGATAAGCGCCATGACCGCCGCGCCAGCACGTTCGCAATCCAGGCGCTTGTCTTCGGAAATGGCGGCTTGGGCCGAACTGTTGGGTAGGCTCATCCCCAAGGCTTCGATGGCTGAGGCCATCGTGTTGGCGGTATACATACCGCCGCAAGAACCCGCACCGGGAATGGCTTTGGCCTCGATTTCCGCCAATTCGGCATCGTCGATCTTGTTGTTGGCACGTGCGCCGACCGCTTCAAACACGGACACGACATCCAGCTTTTTGTCCTTGTGGCAACCGGGCAAAATGGTACCCCCGTATACAAATACTGCCGGACGGTTAAGCCGTGCCAGTGCCATCATGCAACCGGGCATGTTTTTGTCGCAACCGCCGATGGCGACAATGCCGTCAAAGCCCTGGCAACCCACGACGGTTTCAATCGAATCGGCGATGACTTCACGGGACACCAGCGAATACTTCATGCCTTCCGTACCCATCGAAATACCATCCGAGATCGTGATGGTATTGAAGATGACGGCCTTACCATTGGCGTTGTTAACCCCCGCCGCCGCATCGTCTGCTAATTTATTGATGTGCATGTTGCAGGGAGTGACCATGCTCCAGGTCGAAGCAATGCCAACCTGCGGCTTGCCGAAATCTTCTGTCGTAAAACCCACCGCATGGAGCATGGCGCGGCTAGGTGCGCGTTCCATACCATCAACGACGAGGGAAGAAAAAGGGCGGGTATTGTTATCGTTCGAGCTGGACATTAATGTCAATTCCTGAAAAAGGGTGTGTGTTGGAGAATTTTAGGTTTTATGATGAAACGGGCAGCACTAAAGTTATAAGCGATCCCAACCGCTTTTACGACGCCAAGCTAATTTAGGCAATATGAATCCCAAGATAACACCCGCAAGCGACAACAGTCCGCCATACAAGAACCAGTCCTGGGTTGCGCCGTCTTTTAATGCATTATTTTCGAGCTTTAATTGTTCAAGTTCGCGCCTGACATTCACGACTTCCTCTTGAAGCTTGTCGCGCTCATCTTTTATTTGGATTTGATTGAATGAAGCTTTTTTTATTTCGGTCAATTCACGGTCTAATCGGTCACGATCCGCCGCCAGCGATTGTTCCAGGCTAGAACCTGGAGTTATGGCCGCCTTGGCCTTAGCCAATTCCTCCCTCAGATTATCGGTTTCTGCTTGCAATGATGTCAGGCTTTTAGAGCTTGAGTCCAGTTGGGAATTGTTAGGCGGCTGCAACATGGTATTTCGGGTGGCAATAAAACCTTCCATGCCGTTTTGTAGTTTGACGCGGGAAAATCCGGATTTGCTGTTTTCCTTTAACACGGTAAGCGGGGTACCGGTACGCAGCAGGCTGATTATTTTGCCTTTGTTGCTTTCTTCGCTGCGGAGCGGCAGGTCAAGGCTATTGGTCACATAAACTGTCTTTGAATAGGCGGGAGTTAAATTGATGAGTAAAACAAAAAAAACGCTGCATCTTTTCACATGATCCTCTGTAGTTAATTGTTTGATGCCATTAAATATAGCCCTATTTCGCACACAACAGAAATTCCAGGAGGGCTTTTTGTGCATGAAGGCGATTTTCTGCTTCGGCAAAGACAATACTTTGCGGGCCGTCCATGACATCTGCACTGACTTCTTCCCCTCTATGTGCGGGCAGACAGTGCATAAAAAGCGCATCGTCATGGGCTGCACCCATTATTTCGGCGTTGACCTGATAATCCCTAAAGGCTGAACAGCGTTGTTTCTGCTCTTCTTCTTGCCCCATACTGGCCCAAACATCGGTCACGATCAAGTCAACATTGTTTGCGGCGTCTGTCGCTTTGTCGAAAAATCGGACGCGATTACCTGCCGCATCAGAAATGACCTTGTCAGGCAAATAACCCACAGGTGCGGCAATATGTAACTTAAAATCCAGCACCATTGCGGCATGGATATAAGAATGGCACATATTATTGCCGTCCCCTATCCAAGCAACAGTCTTGCCTTGAATGTCGCCACGTTGTTCGAAATAGGTCTGCATGTCGGCAAGCAATTGGCAAGGGTGTTGTTCATCGGTCAAACCGTTAATGACGGGTACGGATGAATATCGGGCGAACGTAGTCACCGTTTCGTGCTTAAAGGTACGAAGCATAATACAATCGACCATGCTGGAAATAACTTTCGCACTGTCTTCCACGGGCTCACCCCGTCCTAACTGCGTATCCCTAGGCGACAAGAAAATAGCGTTACCGCCAAAGTGCGCCATGCCGGCTTCAAACGAGATGCGGGTACGGGTTGATGATTTTTCAAAGATCATCCCTAGCACTCGGCCTTTTAAAGGCTGATAGCCAGGGTCACGGTGATTTTTAAGGTCAATTGCCCGTTTGATGAGGCCGCGAAACTCCGCACCGCTAATATCGAGTAGGCTGATAAAGTGTCTAGGCTGCATGGTCGCTTACGGGTGAAAATTGTCCTGTGAACTGCATAATCAGCATCCCCAACGTATCCACAAGCAACTTGATTTGCGAATCGTCGATAATTAAAGGTGGCAGCAAGCGTATGACTTTTTCTTGCGTAACATTGATCAGCAAGCCGTTTACCAGAGCCATTTTTACCAGTTCGGTACAGGGCGCATCCAATTCGATACCGATCATCAACCCTTTATGGCGAATTTCAACGATATGGGGGTTATTGCGTAAAAGCCCCGCAAGTCCCGAACAAATGGCTTCTCCTTTGGTTTCGGCAGTGGCGATCAGGCTGTCCTTATCCAATGTTTCCAGGACAGCCAACGCAGCACTGCACGCCAGCGGATTACCACCAAAAGTAGAGCCGTGATTGCCTGCCGTGAGTACTGTCGCGGCCTTACCGGATGCCAAACACGCCCCAATAGGTACGCCGTTCCCTAAAGCTTTAGCCAATGTGCAGACATCAGGCAAGATGCCGTTGTGTTGGTAGGCGAGAAATTTTCCGGTACGCCCCATACCGGATTGAATTTCATCCAACATCATCAATAGGTTATGCTGGTCACATGCTTTACGGATGTTGCTTAGGTAATCGCTGGCTGGGATATTAATCCCACCCTCGCCTTGAATCGGCTCAACTAGGATAGCAACAATATTGGGATGCTGCCTGATAGCGTCGGTGATTGCAGCCATATTGTCGTAAGGCACACGGATAAATCCCTCAACCAGTGGTTCAAAGCCTTTTTGTATTTTGGGGTTACCGGTAGCGCTCAGTGTCGCTAACGTACGGCCGTGGAAACTTTTATCGGCAACAATGATGGCGGGCTTATCAATTCCGCGTTCATGCCCATATTTACGGGCGATCTTGATTGCAGCCTCATTCGCTTCCGCACCTGAGTTACAAAAGAAAACATTAGTCATGCCACTTAAGTCAATCAGCCAATCAGCCAGTTGCTCTTGTACCGCAATTCGGTAAATATTCGACGTATGCAGCAGTTTCCCGCTTTGTTTGCAGATCGCCTCGTGGACGGCAGGATGGGCATGCCCTAAACCGCATACCGCTATACCAGATAAGGCATCAAGATATTGCTTACCATTTTCATCCCACAACCACGCACCTTCACCCCGATCAAAAGTGATTTCTAAACGACCATACGTCGGCATAATATGGCTGGCCATAAGCCCCCCTGCAAATAAAAAAGGCAGTTCTTGACTGCCTATGAGAAAAGGGATCGATTATAATTTTCGAAGAACTGTGAAGCAAGTCTATTATTCCAAGATTTCCTGTTTTCATGATGCTAAAATTAAGTTAATTTTAACAGTAAGTGGATTTAAAAATGAATGTAACCGACAGAATTAAAGACCAACTTGAGAGCCATCCCGTTATTTTATACATGAAAGGCACACCGGAATTTCCTCAGTGCGGTTTTTCTGGCCAGACGGTGCAAGTCCTAAATGCTTGCGGCGCAAAGTACATGCACGTCAATATTTTTGAAGACCCAGAATTACGTGACGCGCTGAAGACGTATTCAAACTGGCCGACTTACCCGCAACTTTATATAGGCGGTGAACTAGTTGGCGGTTGCGATATTGTCACTGACCTGTACCAAAAAGGTGAGTTGAAAGGGATGTTGAGTGCTGTAGGCGGTATAGAAGGCTAATTGCGGTAGTTCGTTACTGTTCTTCGTTTGCGGTAACGACGGCTTCAAGTTGTTTCCATCGGTTAACTATCAGGCAAAACAATTCGGCGGTTTTTTCGGCATCGTAAAGGGCCGAATGGGCTTTTTCGTCCTCCCAAGACAACCCCGCAGACTGGACAATTTTCGATAAGACTGTCTGTTGGTAAACAAGCCCACCCAGGGTTGCCGTATCGAATGTGCTGAACGGATGGAAAGGGCTGCGTTTTATTTTAGTGCGGTGGATGGCGGCATTGAGAAAAGCAATGTCGAAAGCGGGATTGTGGCCAACCAGGATAGCGCGTTTACAATTGTTGCGCTTGATGGCTTTTGCGATAGGATTAAATAGCGCTTGCAGGGCTTCTAGCTCCTCAACCGCCATACGGAATGGGTGATGCGGGTCTATGCCATTAAACCTGAGGGCCGCTTCATCCAGTTCAGCGTTTTTAAACGGGATGACGTGAGTGCTATGGCGTTCGGTAATGAAAAGGTCGCGGTTGTCATCAAACTCGACAATCACGGCAGCAATTTCCAGCAACGCATGTTTTTTGGCGTTGAACCCTGCCGTTTCTATATCAATGACAACGGGCAGGTAACCTCTAAAGCGTTTGTCGATGGGGATTGTGGAAGTTGTCATTTAAGTATAATTATTTTTAAGCGGTCATTAGTGACTCTAGCCTTCGGTATGTTAACCGTTGTTAGGTCAAAACAAAAATAATAGCCAATAAGGGGCATAAAATGCAGAAAAAAGCAGTTGTGATGCGGGCAATAAGCCTTGTGTTTTTTATCTTTTTGTCGGGGTGCGCGACAACCAACAAAAGCAGCGATCCATTGGAAGGCTGGAACAGGGGCATGCAATCGTTTAACGATAAGTTTGACACCTACGCCATGAAGCCCGTCGCTAAAGGTTACAACTGGATCATGCCAGAGTTTGCCGACGAAGGCGTATCGAATTTTTTTAACAATATCAATGACATTTCCGTCACTATCAATGACCTTCTGCAATTCAAGCTGGCACAAACCGGTATGGATAGCACGCGTTTTCTGGTGAATACTACAGCAGGCGTAGGTGGGTTGATTGATGTCGCGTCCATGATAGATCTGCCCAAGCATCATGAAGATTTTGACCAGACATTAGGCGTTTGGGGAGTTCCGGTAGGGCCTTATCTGGTATTGCCATTACTCGGCCCTAGCTCGCCCAGAGGAGTGTTCGGGTTGATTGGCGATGCAGCCGCAAATCCCGCGACCTATGTCGGATTCGGCACTTTCCCAGGAATGAGCAGCGGCGTAGAAGCCGCAATTAGCAGCGGTTATTACGTATTGAATGCTATCGACAAACGCGCCGATAATCTCGCCACTGAAAAAGTCGTCGCCGAAGCAGCTTCAGTTGACCGTTATGAATTCATCAAGAACGCTTATTTCCAACGCCGAAACTTCTTGGTTAACGACGGCAATCTCCCAGAAGGCGATGGTGATCCACTGGAAAATCCCGAAGCCGGCAGCTTAGCGCCACTTGACCCACATCCACGCTAACCTTATCTCTCCGAATACGGACAAAAAATTGACTTATTGATAATACCCGTATTTTTATGGCCAGTAAAAAGGGGCTCACACCCCTTTTTTATTGTCCTTGGATAAGGCTCAGTTAGTCAAACTTACTGAAATACCACACCCCCCGCCAAACCAAAAACAATGAAAGGCACGGCAAAATACCCGTGCTGAGGACTGGTTTGCCCTGACCCCTGCACGAGTTTTATTACAGGATCGCTGGATGCATCATAGGGCTGGTCTCTTTACCGCGTATCTTTCGGTAGCAAAGAATGTGGCAATACTCTCAAAAACTTGGCTAAAAACAGAATTTCCGCGCCCTCCTGACCTTCGCAATACCCTAATAGCTGACACGTAAACCCAGTTCAACGCCACGCCCTGGCTCCGGCGCGAAATTACGCAGATAAGAAGTCGAATTTCGGATATTTTCGTTCAACAGATTTTTTCCTTTGGCAAAAAACGTTATTTCAGTACCCTGAAAATCAGCTAAACGGTATTGACAGCCCACATTCAGCAACAAATAACCATCAGTGTTTGTTTCATTTGCTCCGGCATTCTTTTGTGCTTCGCCACGGGTTAAGCGAACATTGCCAGACCACCCGTCCTTCTCGTAACTCAATTGCAGCCCATAGCGCAGAGGCGGCATTCTAGGTACATTGCCGCCCCGGTCAAACGTACCACGGGTATAATCACCGAACAGGGTCAGGTCGAGTGCGCCATACTTGTTTTGCATCAGCGGGAATATCGTTTGAGCCTCGAAGCCTTTAAACATGGCATCCGCTTGTTGGGTGCCCAAAACCGGGAAGCACCCTGCACATCCCGTACCCCGTGTAACAAAGCGGCCGTCCGCATCATTAAATAACTGGCTGGATGAGCGTTGTTGATAGATGTAATCGCCGACCCAATTTTGGAACAGGTTAATTTCCGCTGTCACCCAGTCACTGTTAAAGCGGTAGCCTAAATCCAGGTTATTAGACAATTCTTTGCTCAAGCCGACATTCCCGCGTTCAAAACTACGAGTGGCGTCATGAAAACCGTTTGTGAGCAATTCTTGCACTTGCGGGGCACGTTGGGAGTGCGTAAACGCCAAGCTCACTTGATGATGGTCGGCAATATCCCATAAGGCCGAAGCCGAAGCGCTGACGGGAATATAAGAAAGGCTATTGCGATTTTCTGGGGCAACAGTCTGGCCTTCAACACGCCCACCCAGTTCATATTTAACTTTGCCCACGGCTAAAGATTCAACCGCAAATAAGGCATAGGAATCGATGTTTGATTTGGGCACGATATTCTTGCCTTCGCCCAGCCCTTCAAACACGCTGTTGACCGATTGAAAACCAACGGTTCCCTTGACCTTGCCAATCGATAGGTGTTCAAGTTCCAGTCGGCTTTCAAAGGATTTGTTCAAAAATGTTGCGCCAATCTGCCTGCCATCCAGTTCATCATGTCGGTAATCGGTGTAACCTAATTTCATGCGGATTTCTTGGGCAAAGGTAAACGGCTGATTGAGTTGTGCCTTGAAATCATATTTGGTTTGCTTCAAGTTGATTGTGACAGGTTCACCGCCCTTTCCATTCGGCGCGATACCATAGACTTTGTCCAGGTGGTTGGTTGCCGCCCCGGCCAATCCAGCATCGCCGATATATGTCAACCCGACCGAACCACCTCGTGAACGCGCTTGTGTGTTATCAATTACGCCGTCTGAATTTTGTAATTGGCCGATCGGTATGCTGTTAAAACTGGGATCGAATTGCCTGACCGCCGCCTCATCTATCGCCAAACCGCCGATATGGGTATTGCCTTGGTCGCGGTAAAAGCCATCTAAATGATAAGCAAAACCGCTTTTTCCGCCTTCCAGTTTCAATGCGCTGGAAGTTTCATCACTTACCGAGTTATACCGTTGCTCGCCTGCTCCGCCTATAACTTTATCCGGTACGGATTCTGGAATTCGGTTGTCGATGACGTTGACTATCCCGCCGATTGCGCCATTGCCGTAAAGCAGGGTGGAAGGGCCACGCAACACTTCCACCCGTTCCGCAATGATGGGGTCAACACCATTGGCATGGTCGGGGCTTAAGTTAGAGGCATCATTGTTGCCAATACTGTTTTGCATGACCCGTACCCGTGAGCCTGATTGGCCTCGAATAACGGGCGTACCCACGCCAGCCCCAAATGATTGGCTAGTAATGCCCAATTCGTTGCTTAAGGTATCGCCTATGGTTTGCCCAACTTTGGTACGCAACGCCTCACCGTCCAATACCGTCATCGGCCTGGCTGATTTTGCGGTCGCTTGTTTAAGGCCGTTGCCGTAAACAACGACTTCCTCAAGTTGCTGGGGTGGCGATAAGTCGTCAGCGTTAGCGATTTGGACTAATGCATTGGACAGAAGGAAACAGATAGTGACGAATCTATGCTTCATGTGGGAGTCGGTTATTAAAACTATTGATGTAATGTTATTACATAACAATCGTCATGGCAACAGGAGCCTTCCTGCCGCCACTTATTATTTAAGGCCTAACGCTGCGCATTTTTGGCAGATGCCGTGAATCTCAATAGCTTTGCTGTGCACGATGAAATTGGCCGCATTGATTTCTTGCGACAAGGACTGCATCACTTGGCTGGCGGGACGTTCTTCGACTTCATTGCATTGCTGACAGATCAACAATAATTGTTCATGTTGGAATGCAGGACAACGACACCCGATAAAGGCGTTAAGGCTTTCAATGCGGTGTATCAGCCCTTGCTCGATCAAAAAATCCAGAGCCCTATATACCGTGATCGGTTTGGCGGTGGCTTGGTGAAACTTGAGCCGATCAAGCAATTCGTATGCTTTTACGGCTTTATGGCTGTCCCAAATCAATGCCAGCACTTGCTGACGAATGGGAGTCAGCGGTACGCCGCGTTGCTGGCACAATTGCTCTGCCGCCAGCATGGCTTCATGAACGCACTGGCTGTGATCGTGTCCATACGGATAGCCGCAATCACTGATGTCGGACTTAACTGAGATTACATCCATAACACACTATTACTTCATCATAACTATGATGCCAGCCCAAAATCATGACAAGCTAGGTCAAGAATTACCTTGATCGAACTTGAACATCCCATGAAAATAGAATAACCGCCAGCACATCCATTTTAGCCTTGGTCATTTACCGCACTAAAATACATAGTACATCGAAACCGCTGCTGACGAAACATAGGATATTTTTACTTCTCAGGGATATTAGTGGTTTGCTTACCTAAACCGCCCTATAAAAACATCAACAATAACCTCATTCTTTACAACCGTATTTACTAATGGCTGTCAAAGTATTGAGCTTTCCAACTCATGAATTCATTCGCCTTTAGCGGTGCAATCGAAACACCATTTTCACCATAACTCGACGGCACATCCCAACTGGATTTTTTCAATGTGATCGTTCCGCTATTCCTAGGTAAGCGATAGAAATCGGCACCGTAAAAACTGGCAAAGCCTTCCAGCTTGTCTAAAGCATCGACTGATTCAAATGCCTCAGCATAAAGTTCCAAAGCGACGGGTGCGCTGAAACAGCCCGCGCAACCGCAAGCGTTTTCTTTGGTCTCGATTATGTGCGGGGCGCTGTCTGTGCCTAAAAAGAATTTGGGATTGCCGCTGGTTGCCGCAGAGACTAAGGCTAAACGGTGTTGCTCGCGTTTCAATACGGGTAAACAATAATGATGAGGACGGATACCGCCAGCAAACAGGGCATTGCGGTTGTACAGTAAATGCTGCGGGGTAATGGTTGCAGCGACGTTATTGCCGGCGGATTCGACAAATTGTACCGCTTCAGCCGTTGTGACGTGTTCCAGGACAACGCGCAAATCAGGGAAATGTTTTATGATGTCGCCCAGATACCTGTCTATAAACAGCCGTTCCCTATCGAAAATATCACAATCTGCATCCGTCACTTCGCCATGGATGAGCAGCGGTATTTGGTGTTTTTCCATTGCCCCAAACAGCAGATAAGCCGCGACAATATCGGCAACACCCGAATCCGAATGGGTAGTCGCTCCCGCTGGATATAATTTGAAAGCGTGGATGATTTCAGATTCCGACGCTTTTTTAATCTCCGCTTCCGTGGTTGCAGCGGTCAGGTACAACGTCATGAGCGGCGTAAAATCCAGACCCTTGGGCACGGCTGCCCGTATTTCATCCCGGTACGCTAATGCCTGATCGACCGTCGTGACCGGCGGTTTCAAATTAGGCATGATGACGGCACGGGCGAATTGCCGAGCAGTATACGGCAACACCGTTTTCAAAATCGTGCCAGTCCTGACATGTAAATGCCAATCGTCTGGGCGAGTAAGGGTTAATGTTTTCATTATTTGGGGAGATGTCTGTAAAATAGCATCATTTTATAGTCAATAACCTTGAAATGACTAATATAAGCCCCATTTATTAGGGTTTAATAGATTTTTTCAATTGGAGAGAATATGCCAATTTACGAATACCAATGCCGATCCTGCGGACACGAATACGAAGCACTGCAAAAACTCAGTGAAGCACCGTTAACTGAATGTCCTGCATGTAATAAGCCAGACTTAACGAAGAAAATTTCTGCCGCTGGATTCCGCTTAAAAGGCGGCGGCTGGTATGAAACCGACTTTAAAAGCGGTAGCAAGAAGAATGTCGCTGGCGACACGTCCAGTTCGACCGGCACGACCAACTCAACGGCTGGCGATTAAAATCGCCAGGAAGCGGACATCCGCACAATTTTTGCTATACCTCATTAAAACAAACACAGGGACTTTCCACTATGCGTACCCACAAGTGCGGCGAACTTAACAAACAACAACTAGGTACAACCGTCACGATCAACGGGTGGGTACACAGACGGCGCGACCACGGCGGCGTCATATTTATCGACCTGAGGGATCGGGCGGGCTTGGTGCAAGTGGTGGTCGATCCCGATGTCGCCGATGCATTCGCAACAGCGGAACATGTCCGTAGCGAATACGTATTATCCATTACGGGCTTAGTTCGTAACCGGCCAGCAGGTACCGTCAATCCCAATATGGTCTCCGGCGAGATTGAAATTTTGGCTAAGCAAATTGAAGTGCTGAACGAATCAGAAACCCCGCCATTCCCTGTAGAAAGCGAGATAGAAGTCAACGAAGAACTGCGCTTGCGTTATCGTTATATCGACCTCCGCCGGGTTGCCATGCAGGAAAAAATGAAAGTGCGGCGCGATGTGACCCGCGTATTGCGTAATTTCCTGGACGACAATGAATTCTTTGAAATTGAAACGCCTTATTTAACCAAGGCGACGCCTGAAGGCGCACGCGATTATATCGTTCCTAGCCGCACCCATGAGAATGCATTTTTTGCGCTGCCGCAATCGCCCCAGCTTTATAAGCAAATCCTCATGGTGGCGGGGATGGATCGTTATTATCAAGTCGTACGTTGTTTCCGCGACGAAGACCTTCGCGCCGATAGGCAACCGGAGTTTACCCAGTTGGATATCGAAACCTCGTTCATGGACGAGGACGAAATCATGACCATCATGGAAGAAATGATCCGCCAATTGTTTGCGAAAGTCATCAATGTGGAGCTGGATGCCGAATTTCCGCGCATGAGTTATCAAGAAGCGGTTTCCAAATACGGTATCGACCGCCCTGATTTACGGATTCCGCTGGAATTGGTCGATATTGCCGAAGACATGAAATCTGTCGATTTCAAGGTGTTCTCCGCGCCCGCAAACGACCCGAAAGGCCGCGTGGTAGCCTTGCGCGTGCCTAACGGCGGCGAAAAACTCAGCCGTAAGGATATTGAAGACTTGACTAAGTACGTCAGCATTTATGGTGCAAAAGGCTTGGCTTACATCAAGGTGAACGACCTTGCTGCCGGCATCGACGGCTTGCAATCACCTATCGTCAAATTTGCCCCTGCTGAAGTCTGGTCGAGTGTATTGGCCAAAACCAACGCACAAAATGGCGACCTTATTTTCTTCGGCGCGGACAAAGCCGGCATCGTTAATGAGGCAATGGGCGCGTTGCGGGTCAAACTAGGCCACGACCTGAATCTGTTAGAGGGCGAATGGAAACCCGTTTGGGTCGTCGATTTCCCGATGTTCGACTGGGATGAAAAAACCGGACGTTACAACGCCATCCATCATCCTTTCACCGCCCCCAGTTGTTCAGCGGAAGAACTTGTTGCCAACCCTGGCATAGCCTTATCGCGCGCTTATGACCTCGTGTTGAACGGCACGGAAGTCGGCGGCGGCTCCATCCGTATCAACCGCACCGCCATGCAATCAACCGTGTTTGAAATTTTAGGCATCGGTGAAGAAGAAGCCCGGGAAAAATTCGGCTTCCTCTTGGATGCCTTGAAATATGGTGCACCACCACACGGCGGTTTGGCCTTCGGTCTTGATAGGCTGGTTATGTTGATGACCGGATCGACTTCTATCCGCGATGTCATCGCCTTCCCGAAAACCCAATCGGCGGCCTGTCCGTTGGTCAGTGCCCCTGCTGTTGTCACGGACGAGCAGTTAAAGGAATTGGGAATAAGGTTGATTAAGCCAGCGGGTAAAGAAAAATAATTCATTAGGAAATGGATTTTGAATGGGATGAAAAAAAGGAGCTTGCTAACAAAAAGAAGCATGGCGTATCCTTTCTCGAAGCGAGTGAAGTATTTGCAGATGAGCTTTCTTCATGCGTTCGTGATCCAGACCATTCGGATGAGGAAGAGCGTTTCTTACTGTTTGGAGCATCTTTGAAAGGCAATTTTCTCGTCGTATCATTCACGGAAAGGTTAGAAACGATTAGAATTATTTCGGCACGACCAATGACTCGCCTAGAGCGTAACACCTATGAACAATGAAGACACCTTAAAACCAGAATATTCGTCGGAACTTATCAAATCAGGCATACGTGGCAAATATGCCAGCCGCTATAAGGAAGGAACAAATATCGTTTTGGTCGAGCCTGAGTTGCATAAGCTATTTCCAACATCTGAAGCAGTCAATCGCGCTTTACGGAAATTTGCCGAAGAACATCATCTTTAATGTCCCTAATGCTTTTTCGGCATGATGGATGCAGTAACCGCGAACGGATGCGCCTCTTTCGTCAGCAGCATCCTACAATTAGCGCAACTTACGGGTTTAAACGTACTATTTTTTGGCGTTCGTCAGCCCACTTCAACCATATTATTCATTAAATCAATAAGATAAAAATATATAATGACCCAACTACCTGATTGTCCGAAATGCGGCTCGAAATATACCTATTCCGACGAAACCAATTATATCTGCCCTGAATGTGCTCACGAATGGCCACAGGCTGCGCAAATTCAAGGCGACGACGATGTGCGTTCAATCAAGGACAGTAACGGCAATCTGCTCCAGGATGGCGATACCGTGACTGTCATCAAAGACCTCAAGGTTAAAGGTTCATCCCTGGTTGTGAAAGTTGGGACGAGGGTTAAAAATATTCGCCTAGTCGATGGCGATCACGATATTGATTGCAAAATCGATGGCATCGGCGCAATGAAACTGAAATCCGAGTTTGTAAAGAAGGCGTGATTAAGTATGAATGTTGGCTATGTCAAATGAATAATGTTAAGGACGGCTTTGTCGTTTGTTTCCCTGAGCTGAAACGTATTGACGTGGCTGAGCGAAGAAATCAATAAATAGTGGGTCATTCACATATCAAAAAACTCAAATTGCGGAAAAAATAAACTACCAAAATCGCCGTAATACCGGTGAAAATAGCAAAATTCCGCTCCTCTTTTCCGGCAACAGTATGGCTTTTTTGTTACGCTACCGCCCTGTAATTCGTGCTTTTTGTCGAGCCTAAGCTAGAGAACGACACGCCCTCTCCTGCTTGGTTATGAAACTAAATGCGGGACATTAAGTCGTAAGGTGTATAAAGAAAAATCAAGCCGGTAGTGCGTTGATATCTAAAACCGACATCAACCATTAACCATTTGATTAGGTAGAATAATTTTATGTCTCTATGATGAAAAAACTATTCCGCCGACTGAAGAAGCGTCAGCCAACGCTTTAGCTTGGTAATGCCATATAGCGTCATCAAGACATCACCTCAGAGGAGCATTATTATGCAAAACACCACAACAATCGAAAAATTACTGGAAGATGAGTTGTCAGCAACGGAAACTTATCAAAAAGCTTTGGAAGAATTAGATTTTCCTGGCGGTCAGTTCATGAGAAACTCTATTACACCCATGCTAGGAGACCATAAAGCGGCGGTTTCTATGCTACAAGAACAAATCGTTAAACTGGGGGGCTCCCCCCATAAAAGTTCAGGCACTTGGGGCAATTGGCCGAAATTAGTCCTGGAAAATGCAGAGTTATTAGGTAAAAGATCGGCGTTAAAAGTATTGCTTGCAGGAGAAAAAACCGGGGAAGCCTATTATTCCGAAGCATTAAAAGATTCCACTTTGCCTACTGATATTCGTTCTTTGATCGAAAACAAATTGCTTCCTAACCAACAATTACACATACGGTCTTTAGACCGAGTATTGGAAGCGATACCCGCTTAAAAAGGCCGTTAGACGAGACGGAGCTACATAGGCAGTACGGACTAGCCGCGTCATGGGCGCGACTAGTCCACCTTATTTATATTATCGCCACAATCTCTGATCGAGCCCCGCTCGCCAGCCATCGTAGAATCCCTATTTGTTCCCGTTTGACACACCTGCCCTATCGGCGTGAATCAACAGTTTGGTGTATTTATACCATTGGTATGCGACGTCAGGGAGATGAGTGCCGTAAACACAAATTCTTCGCAAAAATGGTCGGGATGCCGCTTAGTTGGTGAATAGAAAACCCCAAATGGGCATGTTGATCCATACCCGTTTTCGTTGCCGATAATTTCCAAGGCACTGGCTGAGTCATTGCTGAATCTGTTCGGGGTTTTGTCCATACCTGCCATACGGGATCTTATGGCAAGTCACTAACACACTAAAACATAAGCTTGACCATTTAACCTTTTGGTTAATTTGATGAATGGGATGCACCCTGGTTAATTCATCCATACGGTAGGTCGTGGAATATATCCAGTCCTTGATGATTTGGCTTGTCACACATAGTCGCTATGCGGCAAAGTGATTGAAAGCCCAAACAAACGAAACCTTTTAACACGTCACGTACATCTTGCTAACTCGTGTATAATGGTAGATTAAGTTACGCATTCCTGTTTTAAATCTATGTACAAATACGATGGTTTGGTGATTTACCAAAACCATGACGATGAGGGTGTCCTTGAGGTCGTTGAAGAAAAGGGCATTCGATCTTTGCATTTTGGCTCAACCTCCCGTCAAAGCAGCATCTCCCTTACCGATCCCGAAAGCCTCCATCTGCCTTATACCCGGGCAATGACCAGTTGGTTATTGTTCAAGGAAACGGTAAATGATGCGCTCATTTTAGGTTTGGGTGGTGGCTCATTAGCTAGGCACTTGCTATATCATTTCCCGGAATGCCGTCTCCATGCCGTTGAATACCGGGCAAGCGTAGTTAAAATTGCCCGTAGTCACTTTGGATTGCCTTTGGATACACGCTTGAAAGTCATTGTTGACGATGCCGGGAATTATGTTCGGCATCACGCGCAATCGGGTCCGGCGCAGCACGATCTAATCCTGATAGACACGTTTGATAGTGAAGGGCTGGCAGATTCGGTCGTTTCCGCCGCTTTTTTTGATGCGTGTAACATCCTGTTGAAACCGGACGGCATATTGGTCATCAACTTGTGGGGAAACGAAACGACGGCGTTTGGTTCTTGTTTAAATTGGCTGGAACAGATTTTTAACCAGAAGGTATTGGTCTTACCGGTTCGCAAACGCGGCAATATGATAGCCGTGGCGCTCAAACAACGCACAGGCAAGTTCGATATGAAGGCCCTTAAGGCACGGGCGGTTGAACTTGAGCAGCAGTACCAAATCGAATTTCCCAACTATGTAAAAGATTTTAATACGCATAATTCCCGTTCCATTCAAGCAGTTTTGACAAAATGATCTCCCCCTATTCTCAAGATGCACCTTACCTTTTCGGTTATCGCAAATACTGGGCGCAACGCTTTGGTGTCGCGCCTATGTTGCCCATGAGCCGTGAGGAAATGGACGGTCTGGGCTGGGATACTTGCGACGTTATCCTGGTGACGGGCGATGCTTACATAGACCATCCCAGCTTTGGCATGGCGTTGATCGGGCGCTTATTGGAAACGCAAGGCTTCAGGGTTGGCATTATTTCCCAGCCCGATTGGACGAGTGCCAAGGAATTTACCAAGCTAGGTCGCCCCAACCTGTTTTTTGGGGTGACGGGGGGCAATATGGATTCTATGGTCAACCGCTATACCTCCGATAAAAAAATCCGCTCTAACGATGCATACACGCCCAGTGGCATAGCGGGCAAGCGGCCTGACAGGGCGGTTAATGTCTATTCGCATCGCTGCCGAGAAGCGCATAAGGATGTGCCGATTATCATTGGCGGTATCGAAGCCAGTTTACGACGGATCGCACATTACGATTACTGGTCGGATAAGGTTCGCAAATCGGTATTGTTGGATTCCAAGGCCGATTTGCTGGTCTATGGCAATGCCGAGCGACAGATTGTCGA
Organism: Methyloglobulus morosus KoM1; assembly: GCF_000496735.2. Lineage (GTDB taxonomy): Bacteria > Pseudomonadota > Gammaproteobacteria > Methylococcales > Methylomonadaceae > Methyloglobulus > Methyloglobulus morosus. The sequence continues at coordinate 10,061 of NZ_AYLO01000105.1, read as the reverse complement.
GATCGCCCATCGCTTGGCAAATGGTGAAGCCATTTCCGAACTTACCGGAATTCGGGGAACTGTCCATTATGTAAAGCAAATTCCCGAAGGCTGGACAGTTAAAGATTCCACTTCACTCGATAAGCCGGGTGTGCTGTCGCCTATCCCTGACCCTTATCAAATAGAACCCGATTGCGACCGCCAGGAAGGGCGGGAGCGCAGCGACGAGTCGGGAACCCGTGCTGCCGACAAAAAACCGGCTTACCTGCAGGCTAATGAAAATATCATCCGGTTTGACAGGCATTTGTTAGCAAAAGCGCAACGGGCCTTAACAGTGATCCGTTTGCCCGCTTATGAAGCGGTTGCCGACGATCCAATCCTATATGCCCATGCATCCCGCGTAATGCATGGTGAAACGAATCCGGGCAATGCCCGCCCATTAATTCAACAACATGGAACGAGGCATATTTGGGTTAACCCTCCCCCTATTCCATTGACCACAAAAGAAATGGATAGTGTCTATGATTTGCCTTATTCGCGCGTTCCGCATCAAGAATACGGCAATGCCAACGTCCCGGCGTTTGAGATGATCCAACACTCCGTCAACATCATGCGAGGCTGTTTTGGTGGCTGTACCTTTTGCTCGATTACCGAACATGAAGGCCGCATCATCCAAAGCCGTTCGGAAGACTCCATTATCAAGGAAATCGAAGCCATCCGCGACACCTCGCCCAATTTCACCGGCCATATTTCTGATCTCGGCGGCCCTACCGCCAATATGTACCGGCTGGCTTGCAAAGACCCTAAAATCGAATCCGCTTGTCGCTTACCATCGTGCGTTTTCCCCGGCATTTGCCCCAACCTCAATACCGACCATGCCCCGCTTATCCAATTGTATAAACGTGCCAGGGCCTTGCCGGGCATCAAAAAAATCTTTATTGCATCAGGTTTGCGTTACGATCTCGCTGTCACATCGCCCGAATACGTCAAGGAATTGGTTACCCATCATGTCGGTGGCTATCTCAAGATCGCTCCCGAACACACCGAGCAAGGCCCCTTGTCCAAAATGATGAAACCGGGTATGGGGAGTTATGACCGTTTTAAAGAGATGTTCGACAAGTATTCAAAAGAAGCCGGCAAAGAGCAATACTTAATTCCTTATTTTATTGCCGCCCACCCCGGCACGACCGATAACGATATGTTGAACTTGGCGTTATGGCTGAAACGGAACGGTTTCAGGGCAGACCAAGTACAAGCCTTTTTGCCTTCACCCATGGCAATCGCCACCGCCATGTACCATTCCGGCAAAGACACCCTGAGGAAAGTCAGCTACAAGACAGACAATATCGCTATCCCAAAAGGCGAAAAACAACGCCGATTGCATAAAGCTTTCTTACGTTATCACGATCCCAAGAATTGGCCTTTATTGCGTGACGCATTGAAAAACATGGGACGCAGTGACCTTATCGGTAATGGCAAGCATCATCTGATACCTAACTTTCAACCGAAAGGCTTTGAAGTTTCTACAGGCAAAACACAGCCTTTTAAAACTAAACATACTGGATTTGACCACAAAAATGCAACGCCTAAACCAGTGCGCGCAAACAATGTCGGCAAAGGAAAACGATAACCATAGGAAACATTCGAACAATATATCCGACAAGCTTATTAAACTGAATATGCTGGATTGGATATTTTACGAATTAAAATCATTTATGGTTACGGCTTTATATAGTTGAGCTAGATCAACAAAATTGGCGGAAATCATTGGTCAGGTTAGTGGCGTGGAAATGGTCGAACCGTGATTTTAATAGCTACCTTGATAATAATTCCTGACACTTATAAACTGTTCAAAGGAAATATTTTGTGTATAATGTGCGGCTAAGCTGGTGTAGCTCAGTTGGTAGAGCAGCTGATTTGTAATCAGCCGGTCGCGGGTTCGAGTCCCATCACCAGCTCCATATAAAATAAGCCCTTACGAGAAATCGAAGGGCTTTTTTATTGCCTACTGAAAAATTAATAAGCATATAATAAGCAGTTGAGAAAAAATTACCTCAAAATAGGCATTCTGCCGTCATAAAAATCGGATTTGATAAAGGGCAATACATCCGCTGCGAGGCGGGAAGCCGAGTAGTCCCCACAAGCGATAGATACTCTGTTCAAAGTCAAACCAATTTGGTTTTTTTGACTATCCGTCAGATGCCGGAATAGCATAAAAACGCTTGTTGTCAAAAGGTTCATCGTGTTTCAACATCCCGTGTATTGCGTGGAGCAGTTTGTGCATGACGGCACAAACCGCCTACAACGGTTTCTTGCCGTTCTCCACGTTTCGACCGCCATGACTAAACCATTACTCTTACAACATGCTTTACTTATGTGCGATAACGTACCAACTGTATTAGCCAATACTGTTAGATTTAAAAAAGAATTTTGAATGATGGCTATCTACGAACAGTCTCGAAACTTATCGAGTTACCGATCAAAATACCAAGCAAGAGGTTAATATGAAAACATTAATTTATATAGTTAATTAGGTATGTTTAGCAAAGTCTTTCTGTTGCACTTGGCTATTTTTTCTACCTTCCCTGCTTTAGCATCCAGCATCGAGCAAGTTCCAGCGAACGAGGACGGTGCTATCCAGCAGATTGTGCGGATGACAGAAGAAAGTGTCCGGACTGAATCCAAGAACGGTGCTGCCCACAGGGATGCCCATCCCAAGGCCAACGGTTGTGTGCAGGCGAAGTTTAGCGTTTTGCATAAGTTGCCCGAGGAAGTGCAGGTCGGAATCTTCAAGGGGTTTCTCGATTACCCTGCATGGATACGCTATTCCAACGGTTCTGGGAAAGTGCAAGACGACTCCGTCGGTGATGCCCGTGGAATGGCGATTAAGCTTATGGGCGTGAAAAGCAGCGAGTCCGGTACACAAGATTTTGTCATGATTAATCATCCGGTGTTTTTCGTGCGAAATGCGGCAGACTATGTCGATTTTCAGAAGGCTCTTTCGGAAGACAATATTTTCAAGTACTTTTTCCCCGGATTGAATCCCTTCAATTTCCGTCTGCACGAATTAGGAATCGCCAACGATATCAGGCGTAAAGAAGTTGTCAACCCGCTGGACACACAATATTGGAGTACGACTCCATATCGAAATGGTGACAAGGCAATGAAATTTTCCGTTCGTTCTTGCAGTGCCACCTCTACCTTCAGGGAGACCTCCTCTCCAAATTTTCTGCGCGAAAATATGTCGAAGCAACTTGACCAAGGCGATGCATGCTTTGACTTTATGGTTCAGTTACGCAAACATCCAATGAAAATGCCCATTGAGGATCCCACTGTTGAATGGAGTGAGGAGGATTCGCCGTTTATTCCTGTGGCAAAGATCACAATTCCACGTCAGAAGTTTGACTCGCCAAATCAGGTATCGTTCTGCGAAAATTTATCTTTCACGCCTTGGCACACCATCCCTGAGCACCAGCCCCTGGGTGGTATTAACCGTGTTCGCAAAACGGTATACGATACGGTCTCCCGTGTTCGCCATGAGCTCAATGTCGAACCGCGCCGTGAGCCGACAGGTTTTTGATCAACTGTATTCCCGCTTTCGATTGATAGCCCAATAAAGTACAGGGCATCCATAAATTAGATAACAAGCATTCGTTGACACAAATATAAATTGTCAAAAAATGCGGCTATTCAGCCCCTTTCCTTGTAATTCCTAAGCCGACGATTTTATTACGCGGCTTTCAGGTAAACTAGGCTTCTAGGTGGATTGTTTCGCTAAGTCGGTAGCTTCCTATACCTGCAGTCAAGTATTCACTGGCAACTTGTGCGCGGCCTTTACCATCGTCACGTTTAGTCGAAGCCGTCCGACGAACGCATTAAAACTCGTTTTGATGCTGGGTATCAAGTGTTCGAATACATTGAAGTGTATTACAATCGCAAACGGCTTCACTTAAAATTGATCTCAGCCCAGTTGCCTGAAGAAAATGAAAACAAAAAAATCGCTTAGTGGAATGTCCGTGAATTCGGGGCAAGATCACCAAACTTAAATTTTACCAAGGCACAGGCAGGCCAGTGAGAAAATAGGCAACAGGAACAAAGCGAAAGAAATGATGAGAAGGTTACGCTAGTTTGAATTTTTTGCCACAAAAATTGCCTTTCCAGCCTTCGCTGAGATACGCTGGTATTTGGCGTAAGCAGTGCCGGCAGAACTGCGCAATTCCGCTTCACTCGCCTGGTTTGCAAAACCCCGTGCAATCGCTTCCAACACATAGGCTTCTGGCGCCATGAAGCTAAAAGTGGTTACCACCGGCCTGGAACCTGCGGCAAGCAAATGCGCTGAGAAATACTCCTCACTCATGCAGGCCAAGGCAACTGCTTGTTTATCGTGCCTGGGGTGTTTCGGAAAGCGTTGAATGATGGGCTGGTTTTGGATGTCCATCAAGCCATCATGGCCGATGAAAACGACCATTTCACGCTTTGTCGAATTGGGGGGAGTGGCTGCTTGTTGCATAAAGTCAAGCATCGCCTGGTCAATCCGGTTGCCTCGATAAGCATCTGCGGTAACGGTGAGGTTGTCCTTCCAGGCAAACTGGCAGCGCTCTAAAATAGTATCGTTAATATTTTTTTCGCACTCCAACCTTCGCCAACCATTCGCCTTGCTCAAAAAAGTTTTCACGCCATAAGCCGCGCCCCAATACAGATTGCTGCTCGGATTATTCCCATCGCCAATTTTTGCAGGAACAGGCTCTATGCCTTGTGATGCATTGTCCACCAGCGACACAATTACATAAATATGCGTGCTTGGCATGGCTACGGCATAGAGCGGCAACACCACACAAAAAAGCACACTAAAGAAACAAATCGAGCGCAAAGTAATCATGTGCAGGAACCCGCCAGATGGCAATAAAATTTTATTTAAGTATACCTTTGTTTCATAATCATAGCATAATCTCACACTCCCCCAGTAGAATGCTGGATTGAAAATATTTACCCCCAAAGCAGCCTTTGGAACAATGGTTTTATATTACCAATTACTTACGTTCTGCGAATAGTATTAGGCAACCCTACTGCCAATAGTGGAATAAAAAATATATCCGTATGGTGGAGAAAAAGTGGCCCACGAAATAGCTAGGAAGAGAGAGTTTTTATGTACTTTCAGACTGGCGGATTCTGATTGTTGGTTTTTTCTTATTAGCCTCTGATCTAGAAGTTCGAAAGGTATAGTATTTTGCCATTTAGTATTAACTTTATGAAAATAGACATGAAAAGACTCTTTTTGGTCGCTACCCTTTTTACCTGCAAATCGCTCTCTGCCGCTATTGTCCTCGACTTCGAGGGTGTCGGTGATCAAGCATCAATCAATGACTTTTACAATGGCGGCAAAAGCAGTTCGGGAGCTTCTGGCCAAAATTACGGAATACATTTCTCAAATGATGCGACCGGATTAATCGACTCGAATGTCGACTTTAAATATAGCGGCAATTTTGCCAACGAACCCTCAGCAAGTACCGTTGCCGTCTTCCGTAACGGTGGTGTTGCAACGATGAACGTAGCATCCGGTTTTGACACCGGCTTCTCTTTTTTCTACAGCTATTCATCCCATGAAAGCGCATCAGCTGATATTTATGGTGGCCAAAACGGAACAGGCGAATTGTTAGGGTCGCTCCACTTAAGCACAAATTTCGACCAAGGCTGCACCAATAACCCTTCCGGTTACTATTGCCACTGGAATCCAATTGGTTTGCAATTCAAGGGTATAGCAAAGTCAGTTGTTTTTGGCGGGCCACCGGAATACGCTCTTTTTGACAACCTAACGCTGGGAAGCGCAACCCCCAGCAAAGTCCCTATCGTGGGCGCATTTTGGTTTATGGGACCTTGCCTTTTAGCGTTATTGAGTATGGGTCGTAGAATACGCCACTAGTTTTTGTGGGGTTGACAAAATTTCTGTCGTCAGAAACCAAGGTTCATTTTCTGGCTATGTTGAGCCTAGTCAGCCCGTTGATTTGGTTTGAATGAGGACAGCCCCTAGTCAGTTTGCTAACTAAACGCCATTTTTAATATCTTTCAGCACTAAACTGATAGCCTGCTTAATTTCAGGTGAGGAAAACTTTTGGGCAGGTAAATTTGTTTCCAAGAAACCAATAAATTCTGGCGTTGTGTTCATTGCTGTTTCAAACCATTGCTTGACCAACTCAGCCTTTCCCGCATCAACTCCAGCAGACCAATCAAGTAATGCCGAAGCCGCACCTATCTCCCCCATATTAGCCAAGGCATTGCCACTGGCCAATTGCACGTTTTTAAATGATGGGTTTTCCAGTAAATCAGCCAGTTTGGGTATCAGGGCTGGGTTGACTATATTTGTCATGGCCTGCTTTACGACGGCCACCCGCTCCGCATGGGTATTGTCAGCCAATGTCTCAACGAAAATATCCAGGGTGGCAGGTGTCCCTATACTGGCCATGACATTGGCTATGGATGGCCAAAAATCTGCGTTCTCAGTTTGCCAGGCTGCCTCAAATACAGGGGCCAACTCTGTGTTAGGGTTTTCATACCATAATTCCGGAGAGAATTTACTGATAGCATCAAATGCCGCCAACTTGACATCTGCTTCCTCTAACAAAGTTTCATTGACTAGGCTCATTAATGTCTCAGCCGACTTGTAATTGCCGACTTCCCCCAATAGGCTTACCAACACTTGTTGGGCAAAACCCGCCAATGACCCTTGCCTAAACAGTGACAAAAGCTCCTTGTAAATCGCATTATCCGGTTCTGTGCGTAAACGTTCGATAAGCGCATTTTCTAAGCCTATTTGTACTTTTTTTCCGTCCTGAAAACCTGCCAACAGATTTTTCCATATCGCTTCAGTTGATAGCAAAGAAAAATCCTGTTTTCTGTCTTCATTTAAAGGATTACTAAACTTTTCTGGAACAGCTTGTTTCGCGTTCACAAGCGACTTTACTGTCGGATCTGGAGGCTGAAATGTTGATTTTACGTGATCGGTTCTTGTGCTAAATAACGGTAATCCCCACAAATTGATCGAACAGATAACCACCCCAAGCAATAACAACAGCAAAAGAGTGCCAGGATATTTTTTAAAACTTACCATAATATGATCACCAAGGATTTGTGGTCATCAGCACTGACATGCAGATGCCATGTGGTTTAGCGTACCCAAAGCCTTATTCATCGTATCCAACCTAACCGCTTGTACATATTATTCAGCGCCCTTGATAAGTCGAGAACTCGTTTTGGTTCTGCAGTATGTATACGTTTTGTATACCTAAAATTTCTGATGGGCTGATTCCAGCCTACCAAGCCACTCATCCTTTGGCTAACAACAGGTACAATCCCATCTCCTACAAATGAGCTGCGTGCCCGACCATTCAATATAGTATTTAAGCCGGCATCGGAAGGCCCAGCAGCATTTGTAAACATATTGAAACCACAACTTGTTTCAGTATCAAAAAAACCGCCGCCCAAGCAACCAAAGTTGAGTTTGTCATATACAATTTGTGTAAATTTAATTGCCGGTAATTTGTCGACATTGGCATTCAATGTCGTGATCTCGGTGGACGAATCGGATAAAAAATTAATGGTGGGGATTTTTAAATTGATATCGCCAATTTTCTTAATAATAAGATTAGTAAAACGCCAATCTTGGGCGCAGTCACTATTGTCAAATATCGAGTTAAAATTTGATTCCGGCAAGCAATTTTTATTCATATAGGCATAATACCGCCCCAAAGGTGATCCGGCATGGGGCGTACCGGTTGTGATAAGGCCGACTACATTGGTTTTAGCTGGGCTATCGCTTTGTAAAAAAGCCCGGGCTGCCACCCCGCCACGGCTGTGTCCCAGTAAAACAACCTGGGTATCAGGACCCAATCTGCTTTTGATGCGGTCGATTACGGACGCAATTTCTTCGCCCAAGGTATCAAAAGTCGAATAATCACCGGAGCATCCACCAGCGCGTGAGCAGGAGGAATTGTCCAAGCCTTTGGGTGCTGTGCTGATCCGATCCAGGCTACCAAAATTAAAACGCATGCAGTAAATCCCTTCGCTATTCCGAGGCAATTTTACTGTTGAAAAATTAAGGATACGGGGATTCTTACACCTGCCATCAAACCCCGCTTGGTTATTAACCAGATTATTCCAGGTTGACTGATTGGAAGTCATACCGTGCAGCAATAAAACAACTTTTGCAGGCTTCGCACTTGCGGTTGTTGCACTGGCCACCTCAACCCAGGTGATTAGCAGCAATACACAAACACCAAAGCCTTGAATAAGGCAGCACAAACGTTTTAATAAGTTCATCACAATACTCCTAATGGCACAAAAACATGAAAATCGTTAACGGGTAAAATTTCTAAGGGATGCCACGTGGGATACAACCGAAACATCTGAGGTCTGAAATAGGGTAACAGAGCTATCGCTGGGTCTCTGTGCGGTATCAAACATACGGGAGTTTTTTGACTACGGCTTTGTTGAAATAGCCCAGTTTAGGAATCGCAAGATAATTATTCTTTCGGAATACACACGTTAATTAACAAAGACTGTACGGTACCGCACCGATGATCCACATAATTTTATCCATACATATAATTCACATTTTGGCGTTTACCCATAACTCAATGAATTGACTTTTAGGGTTCCCTATTTTGATTTGTCGGCCTGTTTGGTTGAACTTTTCTTGGTAGTTTCAATTTTAACTTGAGTGCTGCCGTCCTTTTTCATATCTAGTTTTTTTGCCGCTGCGCCGGACAGGTCAATGACGCGACCATCAGCGTAGGGGCCACGGTCATTGATCTTGACCTCGACCTTTTTGCCATTCTCTAGGTTGGTCACTTCGGCTTTAGTGCCCATCGGCAAACTCGGGTGAGCCGCCGTCATTTCTTTTTGGTCGAAGGTCTCGCCATTGGCGGTCTCTTTGCCTTGAAATCCTGGGCCATACCAGGATGCTTCGCCGACCTCCTTACGGATGGATTTGTTGGCGACATGGCTTTTCTCTTGCTGTGCTTGTTTACTTTGCTCCATAGAGTTTTCGGCACTGCAACCGAAAATTGCCAAAGCACTGACCAACGTTATCGGTGCAGTAACAGAAAGCCATTTTCCGAGGAGGATGGCAAAACAGGTTACGTCCACCCTTTTACAAGACCAACGCGTTGAACCGGAAATCAAACTGAATATCATGTGAATTTTCGAATCTTGATTAGTTGTCATAAATGTTTCTAGTGAAGATCGTATTAGGCTGGCTCTGGATGTACTCCAGCAACTTCTTTATGTACATTTGCTTCTTCGGCCTTGTTCTGTGTCAAGATGCCTTTTGCCTTATCGACCTCGTCCATCGTTCCGTTTACGATGAGAATGAACTTGTTGGCTTTGAGTGCAGTTTCGTACTGAAGGATGCTGTCATGAGGGATACCGATACTTGCAAGAGCACCTCCAAGAGCGCTAATTCCACCAACAACAGCTGCCGTGCCGAGAGCGCCGATGATCCAGCTTACCAAAGGGCCACCAATCATCACGGGGCCAACGCCTGGAATAAATAAAAAGGCAGAGCCAAACAGGATTCCCCACATCCAGCCCCAAAATAGCCCAAACTTACCCCATGATGCCATCCGATCGCCGGTGTTGTAATAGCCGATTACGTTTTCTTCGGTGTGATAATCCTTCCCTACGACGGAAAGTTTTTTCATGTCGCAGCCTGACTTCTGTAATTCCTTGACTGCATTTTCGGCATCTTGGTGGTTGGCAAAAATGCCAACCACTGAGTTATGTTTTAGGGTCATGATGTTTCTTTGAGGTTTGGTTTAAAAAAAGCGCAGCTTTACCTGCGCGAGGCTCTGTCATCTACCTTGAATAGATGCTTCTTAGATCATATAGGCAAATCTTTACATTGACTTTGAGTTTTAACACCACCACCTTCCTTAGCTAAGGAAGGTAACTCATTGTGACTTCTGCTTTAAAAACTCATCCTTAATTGGCATTGTTAATAAAGTATAGGCTTTAGCTCGCCGTTCCATTTGAGCATCAAAAGCATGACGGAATATTTAAGCATGTCTTTGCTTTTGCTGTAGCACTTC
>NZ_AYLO01000104.1 GCF_000496735.2 Methyloglobulus morosus KoM1 | reverse complement strand
AAGGCAACCCAAATAACCACAGTTCTAAACTACTTGCGGCTTTAAATGATGCTTTTACAAGCATCGCCCTAGTTCCTACATTTAATGGCATGCCCTTTGCTTTCATTCATAAGCAGCCTATTGGCCTTGCTTAACCAAAAAATAACATGGCTATTAACAAGCCACAGGTAAAAGGTAGTTGTTTTGGTTAACCAATTGAAATTACAGAACCCGATAGCAACCAACCTGTGTAAGGTATATAGCCATGAAAAATAAAAATATCGTTTAGCCCACCCTCTGAACAGACCCGTTACTGAAATCTCTCGAGAACCCTATGTGGATTGTTCAAATCGCCCTCCGACGTCCTTACACCTTTCTTGTGGCGGCCCTACTGATTCTGTTGTCGACCCCTTACGTGTTAAGCAAAATGCCAACGGATATTTTTCCGAACATCGATATTCCGGTGGTGGCGATGCTTTGGGATTACAAGGGCATGAACGCCAAGGAAATTTCTGACCGTCTGGCGGGATCGGTCGAGCGTTCCATGTCGTTGATTGATGGCATCGAACACAGTGAATCGCTGTCGTATGCTGGGTCATCAGTCATCAAAGTGTTTTTCCATCCCGACACTGACATCAGGACTGCCATTGCACAAGTCATGTCCAGCAGTAATTCAGTCTATCGCTCCTTACCAACCAGCACCGCCCCACCCCAGGTAATCCAATATTCGGCTTCCGATTTACCGTTAGTACAGTTGGGCATTTCCAGCAGCACCGTACCGGAAACGGAAGTGAACGATTTAGTCAACAACATTGTCCGGAGTGCACTTCAATCCAAACCGGGTGTCGCCGTGACCAACCCGTTCGGCTCCAAAAGCCGACAGGTTACAATCGATATAGACCCGCACGCACTTTTAAGCCGGGGACTTAGCCCCGCCGACCTGGTCGATGCAATGGCTGAGCAAAACCTGATTTTGCCGACTGGAACGATTAAGGTCGGTTCGACTGAATATGACGTCACCCTCAACGGCGCAATCGCCGCGATACCCCGCATCGGCGATATTCCGGTGCGCACAGCCAACGGCACGACCACCCTGATCCGGGATGTAGCAAACGTAAGGGATGGTTCAGCGCCGATGACCACTATCGCACGACAGAATGGCGAGCGAGGTATCCTCAACTCCATTTTCAAAAGGGGAAACGTCTCGACATTGGATGTCGCCGATCACGTAAGGCAAGTTATACCGAAGATGTTGGCCCAAATGCCAGAAGGCATCAATATGAAATTGATGTTCGATCAATCGCTGTTTGTGAAGGCCGCTGTGGGCAACGTGGTCCACGAAGCATTAATTGCCGCCGGCTTGACCGCCGCCATGATCCTACTGTTCCTTGGCAACTGGCGGAGTACGTGTATCATCGCTGTATCTATCCCCTTATCCATCATGTGTTCGCTTATCGTGCTTTACCTGATTGGCGAAACCATCAATCTCATGACGATGGGCGGCTTGGCGCTGGCAGTAGGCATCTTGGTCGACGATGCCACTGTTGAAATCGAAAATATTGAGCGGCAAATGCTAATGGGCAAAAACCCCCATCAAGCTATCCTTGACGGTGCGGCAGAAATCGCGATGCCTGCCTTTGTCTCGACCTTGTGTATCTGTATCGTGTTTGTACCGATGTTCTTTCTGACCGGCGTTGCCCGCAGCCTGTTCGTGCCGATGGCGGAGGCAGTGGTGTTTGCCATGCTGGCCTCCTACTTGTTATCGCGGACGTTGGTACCAACCCTGGTAATGTACATGATGTCCGGACATCACAACCGGAAAAACCAATCATCGGCAAATTTCATAGCCCGTAAATTCAAGCACATTCACCATAGTTTTGAACATGGTTTTGAGATTTTCCGGGAGTATTATCTTATCCTGTTAAGCCATCTGCTCATGCATCGTTTGCGTTACGGCTCGGCCTTTCTTGGCTTTTGCCTACTGTCGCTGACACTCGTGCCGCTGCTCGGCCAGGATTTGTTCCCTGCGGTCGACGCAGGCCAAATCAGGTTGCATGTCCGCGCGCCGACAGGCACACGGATAGAGGAAATGCCTGCGTTGATAGACGAAATAGAAAAAGTCATACGAGAACGCATACCCAGCGAAGAGATTGGGGATATTTTGGACATTATCGGCGGCCCCTATAGCACACGGAACACCTTATTTGGCAATTCCGGGACGGTAGAAACGGCGGACACCGAAATCATGGTCTCCCTGCGCCCAAGTAACCACGCACCGAGCGAAGATTATATCAAGGCGTTACGTGCAGAATTACCCAATCGGTTCCCAAGTATCGAGTTCTTTTTTCAACCCGCAGACCAGGTAAGCCAGACGCTCAATTTTGGCATCCCGGCGCCCATCGATATCCAATTTCTTGGCGGCAAGCCCGAAGAGGTTATGCCTTTAGTCGTAGAACTTAACAATCGCTTACGGCAAATTCCTGGCCTTGTCGATGCCCATATTTATCAACGGACCAACAGGCCTGCATTAAGCCTGGATATGAATCGAACACAGCTTCAACAACTTGGGCTATCGGCACGAAACCTTGCACAGAACCTTTTGTTGACCCTGAGCGGCAGCATGCAAACTGCGCCCACCTACTGGTTAAATCCTAGCAATGGTAATACGGTAAACATTGGTGTCATAGGTAACCCACTCGAACTCGACAGTATAGAGGCACTCATGCGGACGCCTGTAGGAGGTGAAGGTAACAATGCTCCGCAGCTGTTGGGTAACCTAGTGAACTTGAAACGCTCAGTACAACCGGTGCTGGTGACTCATTACAACAATAATAATGTGTTCAATATTTACGCAAATGTCGAAGGCCGCGACTTGGGTTCGGTCAGTGCTGATATTGATCGCCTGATTGAACAAAGCCAGGCAAAGTTGCCGCGTGGGGTGGAACTAATAGTCAGGGGACAGATCCAGACCCTCAACAGCTCTTTTCTTGGGCTCGCAACAGGCTTGGCTGTAGCAATTGTGTTACTGTATTTATTGTTAGTGGTCAACTTTCAATCTTGGCTCGACCCGCTGATAATCATTAGCGCATTACCCGCAGCGCTGGCGGGAATCGCCTGGACATTGTTCCTAACGGGAACCACTTTAAGCATCCCGGCGTTAACAGGCAGCATCATGGCTATGGGTGTTGTCACCGCCAACAGTATCCTGCTGGTATCTTTCGCCCGAACCCGGCTTCGGGAGGGCGTACCGCCTTTAACAGCAGCATTGGAAGCGGCGTCCACCCGCTTGCGGCCCGTCATGATGACCGCTTTCGCCATGATCATCGGCATGTTACCGATGGCGGTCGGCTGGGGCGAAGGTGCTGAACAAAACGCCCCTTTGGGTCGTGCCGTTATCGGTGGCCTAACATTCGCGACTGTTTCTACCTTGCTGTTTGTCCCTATTGTTTTCGCCAGCGCACATCGTTGGCTCGATCATCGCTTTTTAAACCGTGCGATACCTTTAGCTGAATAAAAACCATAATGAGCAATCACCACCAACAACCCCTATTTGCCACATCGTCAATTGAAAACCCACAGCGCACCCTAGTTGCCGTCAAAAGAATCGTGGGCATCCTGTTACTCTTTTTAATGATGGCAGGAGGATGTCGGTTAGTGCTTAACCAACGGGAAACAAACATCCTGCAAATGCGCACCGAGGCAAGCCTAGGACGTAGTGTTATTGGGGTACATTCTCGCTCAGGCGAAACGTCACATAAGATTGTGTTGCCGGCCAGCCTGCATGGTAACGAAGAAACCCAGATCTATGCCCGCAGCAACGGTTATCTAAGCGCATGGTATAAGACGATTGGCGACCAGGTTAAGAAAGGCGAACTGCTAGCCCTAATCGACATCCCCGAATTGGAACAAGAACTGGCGCAAAGCCGTGCTGCGCTATCGCAGATAAAAGTCAGGCTTGAACTTGCCCAGACGACATTGAAACGATGGACAATCCTTAAAGAAAGCGACAGTGCCATTGAACAGGAATACGACGAAAAACGTAGCGCTGTTTTACAGGCAAAAGCCGATTTGGCGACAGCCGAACTCAATGTAAAACGCCTAGAAAAAATTGAAAGCTACCGGCGCATCGTTGCCCCATTCCCCGGAGTCATTACCCGTCGGTCTATTGAAGTGGGCAGTTTGGTCAACGCAGGGACAAAGGAGCTGTTTGCACTCACACAGAATGACCCGCTCCGATTGACGGCCTGGGTTCCACAAATGTACGCAGGCGATATCAAAATCGGCCAAAAAGTATCCGTACGCCCTATAGAAGCAAAAAGGAAAACCTTGATCGCCCAAATCGACCATGTGGCTGGCGCGCTTGACCCAATCAACCGGTCACGCCAGGTTGAAATTACGCTCCAAAATAAAGATGGAAAGTTGTTGCCGGGATCCTATGTGGAACTAACGATCAATGTCGATGTAAAAACCAATCCCCTGGTTGTGCCTGCCAATGTGTTAGTGATCGACCAGGCGGGTACGCACATTGTTGTTGTGGAAAACGAAAACCGTATAGCTTTTCACCCGGTAAAACTGGGTCGTGATTTCGGACGGGAAGTTGAAATCCTCGAAGGCATAGCCCCCAAGGATGTGCTGGTAGCCAGCCCTTCGGACCTTCTGGTCGAGGGTGAAAAGGTAACGGTAATAGAACCGAAACCTAACAAAGAAAATACCGCCAAATCTTAATACTGAAAACCCAGAGATAGCCAAATTTTTTAAGCCATTTATAAGCTTTGAACTTTAAAAACATTATCTATGCATTTTCCCTATAAGTCGAACAGTAAGCTTCCGGATGTAGGCACGACTATTTTTACTGTAATGAGTAAATTGGCAGCCGAACACGATGCAATCAATCTTTCTCAGGGCTTTCCCGATTTTGATTGTCATGAAGGGCTTGTATCGCTTGTCAACAAATTCATGAAAGCAGGAAACAACCAATATGCCCCAATGTCGGGAATCATAGGCCTTAGGGAAATACTGGCCGAAAAAATAGAGGACTTATACGGAACACAATACGACCCCGACACTGAAATCACGATTACCGCCGGTGCCACACAGGCGATTTATACCGCGATTGCAGCAGTGATCCGCGAAGGCGATGAAGTCATTATTTTTGAACCGGCTTACGATAGCTACCAACCGGCAATTACGTTAAACGGCGGCATAACCGTCCATCTCAAGTTGCGGACACCGGGTTATACAATTGATTGGCAAGAAGTGAAAAGAAGCATCAACCCACTTACAAAAATGATCATCATCAACACTCCGCACAATCCAACCGGTACCGTGCTGAGCGCTGCCGACACACTCATACTGGCAGAAATCACCAAAGGCACCGATATCATTATTCTCAGCGACGAAGTCTACGAACATATTATTTTTGATGACCAACCCCATCACAGTGTGGCAAGGTTTAGACCGCTGGCAGAACGCAGTTTTATTATTTCGTCCTTCGGAAAAACGATACATGCGACAGGTTGGAAAGTTGGTTATTGCGCAGCGCCAAAAAACTTAATGGCAGAATTCAGAAAGGTACATCAGTTTCTGGTGTTTTCAGTCAACACCCCCGTCCAGTTTGCTTTGGCAGAATTCTTAGGGCAAAAAGGCCATTATTTATCGCTGGGAAAATTTTATCAGCAAAAACGGGATTATTTTATCGACTTGATTAAAAATTCAAAATTCGGAATCGTCCCATCTGCCGGCACCTACTTTCAACTGTTGAATTACCAAACAATAAGTAATGAAAAAGATACTGATTATGCACAACGTTTGACCAAAGAATTTGGCGTCGCTTCAATCCCTGTATCGGCTTTTTATCACCAGCAGGAAGATAACAAGGTGTTACGGTTTTGTTTCGCTAAAAAGGAAGATACCTTGGAAAAGGCCGCAGTAATCTTGAATAAAATTTGATCAAACCAATGAATATCTACGTAGCATGGAATCCGCAACTCATGCAGTCATGGTGTTGCCCCAAACAAACCTTCTAGTCAGAAAGATAGCTCGTTAATTGATAAACCATGCTTTTCATACCCATTAAATACTCACGATGACTAAATTTGAAACCTACTTTTTCCAACACACGGATTGAAGCCAGATTGCCCGGATGCGTGAAAGCTATCAAAATCTTAAAATCTAGCCTATGAAAACATTCGCGAACCCAAGCCGATGCGACTTCGGTCGCAAAACCTTTATTCCAGTACTCAGGCAGCAATCGATAGCCTAACTCGAAATGCTGGCATTCCGGGAAATACATAGGCCCCGCGTCACCCATCGGCTTCATAGAATCACGTTCAAGAATAATCCACTTTGCATATCCATGCTGCTCGTGGTGTTCCTGATAGTGAGCTATCCTTGCAACAGTATCTTCCAATGCTGCATCTGGTCCATTAGGCGTAAATTTCATAACCTCTGGATCACCAAACCACGAAAACGACACTATTGCATCATTTTCTGAAAATGGCCTCAGGACAGTTCTATTGGTCTTAATTTCACTAAGTTGCATATAATGCTATACATTCATCCAGAGAGGTTGGGTTGATGAAACAGCCGTTACCCTAACTTTCGTTCAAAACATCCTATCCGCTATTTTGCTGCCGCTGGAGTTGAGGTTGCAGACCCAATTCCAAAAATTTGCAAGATTGTATCGCCGTCTTTCGCGCCGTCATAATGAACCTCGTTGCCGTAATGGGTGACAAAGCTACCTGCTGGAATCGGCTTTAAATTCTCCACATTATAGTCAGTGCCAGTGCCCACCCACCATGTCCCTGAAATCACGGTAATGAAGCGGTCGTTCGAGTGTGAATGCGGTTTGCTGTTGTGGTGCGCTTTCCACTTATTCAGCACCACATAAAGACCGGGTTTGGATGGGTCGCCGACAAGTACCGCACTTTCCGAACCTCCGGGATTAGCGACCCATTTGATCTCATCGGGCAGCCTGATCGTGATAGCCTTGGGATCAAGCTCGGCCGCAGTCAGGATACCCAAGTAAAGGTAAAGGCTGATTGCCACTATCCGTCGCATAATTGCTTGGACTATTACATAACGTTTCATTTCAATTCCCCGATAATGATCGTGACCTTTTGCATGTTCCAGCCATCGGTTAAGGGGCAGGCGGAAGTTGAAACCGGCTCAACTCAGGTGGAATAACTGCTTTTTCGGTATGCGGCGTACCAGTGGGCACCCATCCATAAGGCACCGGCTGGCCACGATATAATTGATTGTTGGCGGTTGCCCGACCGGTGAATGGGTCTTTGCCTTTGCGTAAATAAGGATTGACATATTCCCAGACAATTTCGCCTTCGCGGGTTACCTGAAAAAGGCGGCCACTTTGGCCTTCATCGACAAAAGTATTGCCATTAGGCAATCGACGGGCGGCGCTGATGTGTGTGCTGCGGAACGACCACGTTGGCCCTCCGGAGTCTTCCCCAGTATATTGCCAGACAATTTCTTTTTTAACCGGATCAATTTCAAGCACCCGAGAACCGCCGGTTCTGGGTACAGATGCTGGCGGGTAACCCGCTACACCCTGATTATCGAAAACAAGTAAATTGCCAGCGCCGGGCAACCCTTCTGGAATGATGTGGGCATCATGTTGTGCGCTAATCTGGTCGACCGGCCTGGGCACTTTACGGGAATATTGCTGCTCTTCGCTGACATCCGAATAATGGGGGCCCAGTCGCCACGCTATCTTCCCGGTTTTCTTGTCGATGATGGCAATGAAATTGGCGTTACGGGCATCGAACAGCAAATTGTCGGGATTAAAACGTTTGTCACCAGATGCAAACCAATGGTTAGCGCCAACTACCTTAAGGTTGTTGACGTGCAGATAATCGGCTATATCCGCGTTGCGCACCAACTTAAGTTCGTTAGGTGTAAACCCGAACTCATTGAGGTGTTCGGAAGCAATCCATTTCCAGACAACTTCGCCGACCGGATTGACTTCATAAACCACGTCATCCAATACTTTTGGCTGCTTAAAGCCTTTGACGGGATGTACTAAATTGGCGAGTATCACGGTATTGCCATTGGGCAGGCGCGCCCAGTCATGGTGTTGCTGGGCAACCCCGCCAGGGGCTTTTTCTCCAAACGACCAAACGACTTTGCCATCCCAATCCAATTCGGCAACCGTCTTGGCAACCTTCCTGTTAACTTGTCCCGGAATCAGGCCCGTTCCTTTTCCTTCGACTGTATCAAGCGTCACAAATACATGCCCAAGTTTGCCGCCGTTCACAGATGGGTCGATCAGTGTGCTGTGGCTGGCAGCGTCCTTCCATTCATGCACTGAATTTCCATTCATATCGATCAAATGAGCAATGTTGTCGCCGCTGGTAAAAAGCACGTAGGAATTGAATGCCTTATTCGGGTCATAACGTGTTGTACCGGTCGGATAAATGCTGGGCGCTGCATTTATCGATTCACAATTTATTGTGCCGACCACACCCAACGCCGTTATAAGCACAATTAGCCTATTTCGATTAATCCTGTTTGGACTATGGGACTTAAATTTGTTAAGGAAAGTTGTTTGCACTGTATTGATCCTGTTGCTTTTGATAAATGGGATTATCGGTTTTATTTCCGTTGAGATAGGGATAATGGGTTGGATGTCCTTCATCGAGTGCATACCCAGTCACATTACGAATGCGTCGAAATGTCAATTGCAATCGAGCTTAAGGCTATTCCGTAAAGAACCTTGCCGCTTGATTGTTCAAGCCCTTAGTCAAGGCATTCGTTTTATTGGCAGTACTTGATAATTTTTTCTCCGAATTAGGCAACAAGCCGTAGAGCCCGAGCTTGTGCCTGAGCACATTCCTGCTGATGTCCAGCAGGCGTGCGGTCTGCACCTGGTTTTGTT
>NZ_AYLO01000103.1 GCF_000496735.2 Methyloglobulus morosus KoM1 | reverse complement strand
AGGCGTGTCTGGTTATTCTTCGCCCACTCGCCGGAAATCAATAAACCTAAGTGGTCCAGTTTCAGCTTGATAGTGTTTCTTGTTGGGCGATATTTATTTTGTTGCAATATCTCCTGGGTCATCCTGTTCCAGCCATTGGGATACATTTCCCAACCCTGATAAAAACGAGTGATCCAGGTTAGGTATTCATCCAGATGTTGACGATTTATATTGGTCAAATCGTTCTGGTATCGATCCAAAAAGTAAGCGCGTGGAGGTAGGTCTTCTGGCCAAGTCGATTCTTTTGCTGTATGGGTGGCGCAGCCAGTTAAGGCAAGGATTATCAGAAAACAAATTTGGCATAACTTGCCTTGAAAACGGCCAGATAGATTGTTGTATATCATAATCACCCTTGTTTGCAGCTTGATGCGCGGATTTAAACGAATCCGTTTGATAAGTGCTTTTTAAGGAATTATGGTATTCAATTTTTATTACAAGAGATTTGCACGCATAAAATATAAATTTTGTTTTTCTGTGTCCTAAGAATAGTTTTTGGTTTGGAGGCTAGCTATTAATTTCGATATGCTGAAGTGTTTCATGTCTCCCTGTCTACGATTACTCTGACAGGCGGGATTGTCGACAAAATCGTCATTACTGACGAAATTAAATCCCAAATCGCTTGCCAGGATAATTTTTTGGGTATCGGCCTGTTGTTCTTCTTTGATAGGAGGCTTGACAATAGCGGGCGCACTTTCTGTCGATGGTTGGCTTTGGGGATAAAACCACATCTGGTAAACGCTAAGGACGATTTGCATCCCCATAGATACCCCCATCAACCCGCCGCTGACGACCACGACATAAGCAAACGACGGGATGGATTTGGTGATAAACCACGAAAGCACATCCATTAGCATGGCGGCAAACGGGATTATTACCACAACCCTTTTGACGAGGATGTTCATGTCGCAAAGGATAAATATCTTGCCTACGAAAAATAAAATAAAGGCGATGCCGAATAAATGGATGTGCGACACCCGGATTAGGAACGGCAAGGTTGCGCCACCGGCCCGGGCGACTTGCGACACGCCTGGGTAATTGGTCAGGTCGGGCAGGGAGGGATTGGCGGCGGGCGAATGGCACGCGACACAGTCACGGTTCAAGATAGGGGCTATGTGGTCGAGATATTCGGGTTCCAGGGCACCGCTTTGGATCCATTTTAAGATGACCTCCCTGTCGCTTTTATATTTCAGGTTGCCTTCCATCACCCCCTTGATGGCCGTGCCCAAACGGGTTTGGTCGGGTGAGCCATGGTAATTGACCATCACGTCCTTCACGGACAAGCCCGGCTTGCCGTCGAGACCCTGTTGCGTGTAGTAAATATTGGTTAAGGCAACTAAATACCCGATGCCTATCGCCAGCAACAAGCACGTATTCAGGATCCTTTCGCTGGTGGAAATATTGCTGAACCGTCGATATTTTTCCCGCTGCAGATACGCACTTGAACGCCGGTCAAGCCCAGTTCGGTAATTTGATTCGCCCATGATATTTTCCTCAATGATAATAACTGTCTCGCCTTTCAAAGGAATCCTATTGCTTTAGCTTCAGAACGTAAACATCCACTCTGTCCGCACGCCATAATTGACTCCCGTACTTTCCTGGTCAGCCACAAAGGAATCCAGGCGCAGGACGTGGTGTGTCCCCAATGTGTGTTGATAACGGGCGCCAAAACCTATGGCACTTTCGTCCTTATCGCGTTGGGTACTGGTGCGCCCGCCGATTTCAAAGATAAGCTGGCTGTCTATCCCATCGAGAAACATCTGATAACCGATAGCTGTTCCGACGGTGTTGTTGATGGCCTTGCCGAGGGGCACGCCGTATCGTCCCATGCCCACAGGCCCATACAAAATGCCGAGATTCGCCAGTGGGCCACCTTGGTCCGGGCTGCGCGCCGCCGAGGTGAACCGACCGATGTCCCAAAAGGTATTGAAATAAACGAGGTTGTCGGAACCGGGCAAGGTAGTGGACAGTTGCGACAACAACAGTACGCCGCCCCCCACCGTTGGTGAGCCCTTGCCCTCGGGTATGGATGCGTTGACGCGAAACGTCGAGTTCAGCCAGCCAAAGCGCTGGGTCGAAGCGGCGCCCACATACCAAGCATTCTTGTCTTGATTGTCGTTAACATAAAGCAGGTCTAAGGATAGCGTGTTGTTCAAGGCGGTATCGGCTTCGGCTTCCAAGCCGAACAAGTTTGCGGAGTGTTCGTGGTTGTTGTTGGTCAGGGTATTGTTGCCGCGATTGATGTTGTTCCAGCCATACAAGCCCGTAATGCGCAGGTTTGATAGGCCGTCGAATGCCAGGGAGTTACGGGTGATGCCAACCATATCGACGATGTCGTTTGCGAGTATCCCATCCTGCAATTGCAAGCGTTGGCGACCAATTGAAAAACCGATGTCATAGGTGTGGGAATCCGTCGGGTCCAAGCCTGGAAAAATCTCCCCTATATCGCCTTCAAAATAGAGTTTGGTTAAATTGGCGTTGAAATCTTCCTGCCAGCCATCATTGTTGTGTATGGAGTTGTAGCCCGTATATCTACCGGACTGGCTGTCTAGCGGACGCATGGAAAAGAGTAGTCGCTCTGTCCCAGAAAAATTCAAGTTACCGTTCAAGTCCAACCGATTGACCCATTCAACGGTATTTCGGTTGCCATTGTCGAAATTTTGGAAAGCACTGCGGAATGTGCCGTACAACAAAAACCAGGGCTGCAGCATTTCACCTGTTGGTGACTTGATTCCTGGGCGGATGGGTCCGTTTCCAAGGAAAGGGTCTCCGATTTCCAAAAGCGGCCTGGGACGCTCAACGGGCGCAACGGGATAAGGCACGGCCTTGCTGGGTAATCGCAGTTTTTCTTTATCATCTGCGGATATCGATTTGTCGTGATAGAAATTGACTGCTGCACGGCCTTCCGGTATTGCTGTTTTTTCAGCGTGGTTCTCGATGTTTGCTGTACTGGCCGTTGTGCTCTCATCCGCCTTTACAAACGGGCAAACAAAGAGTGCGGAAACAACTACCCAACGTAGCGTTTCCAGATACGGCGTAATGTTGGGCTTAATCGATGACAACATTTCGTTCCCACAATACACGGTAAAGGTCAACCAGCTTATCGCCGATAGAACGCGCGCTAAGTCCATACTCAAAACCTGCACCCGAAATGGCGTTGATTAAATGCGGCGGAAGCTGGCCTGCCACAAGCTTGATGTTCAAGCGGTAAGGTGTCCTACCTGTCAGGAATTTAGGGTCGACGTTATAAGTTGCCCAACGGTTTCCCTTGGCTTCGATACTTTTCTTTTGCAAGCGCATGTCACGGACACCGCCAAACAATAACGAAGGTGTGTCCGAAGGCCGCACAAAAATCAATGGATTCAACGAATAGTTGGCTGGTATGACTTGTTCTCGCTCACCGCCGTGGATTGTGCCGACTAAAATGGGGGATCGCAGGTTGAAAAGCTGTTCATCCCTTGGTAGGTTGCCATCATGTACATATAAGGAGTGGGTGTCACGCACGTCCCCGTTGGGGTCGAGATCGCCGGAGCGAAACAGTTCGGCCCCGTTTGCATCGGTCACCGTGACCTGCAAAAATACATTGCGTTCGGCAATTAACCCTGAAGGTACACTGTGCCCGTCAGTCAGGTTCTTGACTTCGATATCGAATTTAAGGCCGTCGGTTTTTTCAAGGATTTTGACTTCCCCAAGACCATAGCCGTTACGCATCAAGGTAGTGGCGGCAGTCCTGTTCTCGGCCAATAATTGTAATTGTTGGTCGATGATTGCCCTCGCCGCTTTGCGTTCTTCTGGGTCTGCCCATATACCAGGGAACTTGGTGTCCTTGGGTACGTTGTTTTCAAATTTTTCTGTCCCCCAGCCTGCCTCAACGTCAAAGCTTAACCATTCCTCCGGCTTGGCAAATTCTTGGGCTTCTGGGTTAATGGGGAAAATGCCAGGATGGACTATGGAGCTGTCGGGCCCCGGAAACATGTGGTTAGTCCGACGGGCTGGACGTGTCGATTCACCGCGAACAATGGCCGCTGAAGCGGGCGGGTAATTTGACGCAATACCGGGTGTAGGGCCCATGTGACAGCTTTGGCAGGTTTCTCCGCGTTTGGCTGAAGGGGTTTGTTTGAACTCACTAAATAAATCCTCAAACCGGATGCCATTGACAAGGCGCACGTCATGGCAACGGCCACAAAATCCCGGTTGAGAAACCTGCTCCAGCAAACGTGCCTCACGATGGGTTTTGGGCGGGTTATCGGCGTGGGAGTCGAGAATACGTTTCAGTTCATCGCCTTTGCGTGGCCCGTAAATGGGGTTTCGGATGTCGCCAGGTTCCAGGGGTAAACGCCCTGTATTTTTGCCGTAGGCTTCAAGGACGCGATGGCAGGTGACACAAGTAATTCCTTCCATAGCGACTTTTGAGCGATTGCTGTTGCTCGTTAGGATAGGCTCGCCGTTTGTCATGCCTACTTCCGTATGGCAGCGTTCACAGAAATCTCCTAACGTGCCTTTAGTCAGTTTCACCAAAGTCGCTTGGTAGGCCAGGAAAGTCGGGCTTATCTGGGCGAAGGCATGGCGCGAAACTGACCATTCCCGGTAGATTTGTTGGTGACAGGCGCCACACTCCTGGGCTGAAGGAAATTCGGATTTCTTGAACAGGTCATCGTGCGCCTTATCGCTTGCTTGAGTTTTGGCAGTACCGACTAATTTCTGCCCCGCATTAAGTCCGTCTTTCATCGCTCCAAAATCAGCCCGGATAAAATTGACCAACTGCCATATTTCTTCTTTCGAAAGGGAGTTCTTGAACCCGGGCATGGGGGCACGGCCTGTCCTGATTTTGGTATAAAGTGCCCCATCAGTCTGCGCCAACACCTCTGGGCTGGTGAGGTCTGCTACTTTTTTGCCCATATAAGCCGCCATAGCCCCATCGCCTTTTCCCGTTTCCCCATGGCATTGCAGGCATTCGCGCAAATACAGTTTTTTACCTGAAGCTACTGAGTCCGTATCCAGTGCAACTGGGTTTTTGGTGCTGGCAAGCCTGGGCGATACGCGCCAATTGTCGGAGGCTTCTTGCCCAACCGCCGCAGGTGTTTGTACCAGGAGTAGGCCGAACAAAAAAACACTGATGATGTGTGGGAGCAGTTTGTCTCTCATTAAATAATCCATTCAGTAGCTCTCTGGTTGAGCTGCTATTAATTAAGTTGACCGTTCAATTACTTTAAAAAAATTCAAAAATCGGTATTTTGACAATACGCTTTGTTGCAGTTTTTGTTATGGCTGGGCTAGTTGTTCAACCGCTTATGGGATGAACGAGTGATGCTATATAAATGCCAAGCTTATATATATTCAGTGACGGTTATAGGCTACTGCTAAGCAATAAAAAATCTATACGCATAACTACCTATAAGTCTTAAACAATCCTGCCCTAGTAGCGATTCAACTC
>NZ_AYLO01000102.1 GCF_000496735.2 Methyloglobulus morosus KoM1 | reverse complement strand
TTAACTAACTCTGCAAATGCCTCATTTCTGTAGACATGTTCGTTACGATCAAACATTTGCTGCTTCATTCTGGGAAATTACATATATACGAAAACAGATATTAGCACCATAGGGTATGGTGAACAAAGCGAAGCACATCATTAAATATTACCTCAAAACCAGCAACCCCGAATCCACCCCCAAACACTGAGCCCGATGCCGCAAATAATGATCCATGAGGATAATCGCCATCATGGCTTCGGCGATGGGCGTGGCGCGGATGCCGACGCAGGGGTCGTGGCGGCCTTCGGTAATCACTTCGACGGCTTCGCCGCGCGTATTGATGCTACGCCCAGGCAGCCGCAAGCTGGAGGTCGGTTTCAGCGCAATGCTGGCCGTAATAGGCTGGCCACTGGAGATGCCGCCCAGGATGCCGCCCGCATGGTTGCTTAAAAAGCCGTCGGGCGTGATTTCATCCCGAAATTGCGTGCCTTTGGTGTTGATGCAGTCAAAGCCTCCACCGATTTCCACCCCCTTCACTGCATTGATGCTCATCAGGGCATGCGCCAAATCCGCATCCAGGCGGTCGAAAATGGGTTCACCCAAGCCCGGCGGTACGTTGGTGGCGACGACTTCAATGCGTGCACCGATGGATTCGCCTTCTTTACGCAAGGCATCCATGTAGGCTTCCATCTGGGCAACCTTATCGGCATCGGGGCAAAAAAACGGGTTGCTGTCGATGATACTCCAATCGACGGTTTCGATTTTGATCGACCCCAACTGCGATAAATAGCCGCGTATCTCAATTCCGGCAATTTCGCGCAGGTATTTTTTGGCAATCCCGCCCGCTGCTACCCGCATCGCGGTTTCCCGTGCAGACGAACGCCCGCCGCCGCGATAATCCCGAAATCCGTACTTATGCTGATAAGTGTAATCGGCATGACCGGGACGGAAAGTTTCGGCAATTTTGGTGTAATCTTTGGAGCGTTGATCGGTATTTTCGATTAACAAACCGATTGGTGTTCCCGTGGTCTTGCCCTCAAACACGCCGGACAGGATTTTAACTGCATCGGCTTCCCGTCGCTGGGTGGTATGCCTTGAGGTACCGGGTTTCCTGCGGTCGAGGTCATTTTGCAAGTCGTCTTCCGATAAGGCCATTCCCGGCGGACAGCCATCGACGATGCAACCGATCGCAGGGCCGTGGCTTTCGCCAAATGAAGTGACGGCAAACAGTTTTCCTATGGTATTTCCAGACATATCAATACGTTGTGTTAATCGAGGGCGCTTGTAAATTGTTCATGGTATTCATTGACCTGTTCGGCGGTCAGCAAAAATACGCCGTCACCGCCGCGTTCAAAATCCAGCCAGTAAAAAGGGACGTTCGGGAATGTTTCTTGCAGGGTTTCGGCGCTGCTACCCACTTCAACAACCAATATCCCTTGCGGTGTCAAATAATCTTTGGCTTCTGCCAAGATTCGAATAACTAAATCCAACCCAGAATCCCCTGCAACAAATCCGATTTCCGGTTCGGCATGGAACTCCGCAGGAAGCTGTTGCCATTCTTCAATAGCGACATAAGGCGGGTTGCTGACAATGATATCGTAGCGCTCATCCGGCAACTGATCGAACAAATCCGATTGGTACAGCAGCACGTTATCGATAGATGCGTGTTTGTCCACATTGATTTCGGCGACTGCCAGGGCATCGGAAGATACGTCAACCGCATCAACCTCAGCCCCTGGGAAAGCATAGCCACAGGCGATGGCAATGCAGCCGCTGCCCGTACATAAATCCAAAATCCGTTCGACCTGTTCTTCTTCCACCCAGGGCGCAAAGCGTTGTTCGATAAGCTCGGCAATGGGCGAGCGCGGCACTAGCACCCGTTCGTCCACGTAGAACGACAAGCCTGCAAAGATGGATTCATGCGTGAGGTAAGCGGCAGGCTTGCGTTCGCTTATCCGCCTTTCGATAATCGCTACGATAGCTTGCCGCTCTTCTAGGGTTAGCGCCGACTGCAAATAAAACTCGCTTAAGTTATAAGGTAGGCGGAGAACATGTAATACCAACGCAGCGGCTTCATCCAGCGCGGACGCCGTGCCATGCCCGAATACAAGTTTGGCTTCGACAAACCGGCTTGCGCCCCAACGGATGTAATCCCGCAGGGTGGTTAATGACGACAATACGTCTGGCGATTGACTATTCATGATTCAATAAAAGACGGGGGAAATCAGGCTGGCACAGGGTAAATTTTAAACCAAAGGCGAAAAGGATGCCCGAATATTCACTCCCAGCTACGCGTGTCATCGCTCGCCACCATTCCCCCAAGCTGGCCTGATGCTATAACCAGACTGTATGGGTCGTTGAAAGCAGTCGCACTGGGCTTATCATTTGTCCTTCCACAACTTCTGCATCTCCAGGTACATAAAAGAAGCCGTCCAGGCAATCAACAGCAAACCGGTGAGCGCCTCCAAGCCGGTCAAGAACCTTAAATCGCCTGTCGGTTCAATATCACCAATACCTAGGGAAGTATAATTTGTAAATGAATAGTAACTGCAATCCATCAAGCTGTTCTCGGAATTGCCTATTAAGGTGCCGAAATAACCAGACCGTATTTTGAAATAATAAGCAAAGGCAAACATCCAGATTTCGATAATATGCGCGAGCAGTGCCCCAAAAAAGCCGAACAGCACCCGCAACCGGTGTTCAACTTTAAGTTTGGGAATTACCTCGGATAAGATCTTAAGCGCCTCGTAATGGATCAAGACGGCAATAGATACTAGGATGCTGTTGATTATAAAGGTTAAAAACATGATTTAAAGTAGTAAAAACCGTAATGAATAAGCCCACACTAAAGTTATCGGTGCTTGCGATAATTAGCGGTCAGACAATTAATTTGGAAAAGGCAACACAATAATACGACGAATTTCATTTGACAGCATCAAGAATGACCTGCATGAGGTCATCATGCAAATCTAAAAGAAAGCTAGGCTGAAACGCCACAAAACCCTATACTGCAAAATAAAAAAGCTGCAAAAAAGCACAGGGCGAACACGGCATGTCTACCTATCATATAGGGCTATCGGTCACTTACCACGATTCCGCTTTGGCGATAGTCAGTGAAGCGGGTGAAGTCTTGTTTGCCGAGGCGACGGAGCGGTTTTTGCAAAACAAACGCGCGCTTAATTGCGAACCTGACCAGTTATTCCGCATCCCTGAACTGCTGGCCCAGTATTGCCCTAACCCTAAAAAGATCGTAATCGCCAGCAATTGGCGGAAAAAACGCCCGATTTACGAAAATATCGTCAAGAACTTAGGCATTTTATCTGCACCGGGCTTATTGAAAACGGGCATCAGGAAATTACGCTCGCCGCTAACCAATTACCAATTGCACCACATGATGGCCTGCCAGCGGAGCTGCATAGAGCGTGCAGGGTTGAATTTGGTAAGGATTACCCAGGAATATCATCCCCATTGCGAAATCGAATTTAAGGATTACGACCACCACCTAACCCATGCGGCAATCGCTTGTTACGGCAGCCCATTTGAAGAAGCCGTTTGTGCGGTGATAGATTCGTATGGCGAACACGGCGCGATGGCATTTTACCGCTACCGCAACCGAAAGCTTGAACCCATCCACGAGGCCAAAGGCCTAAGCAAAGCCAGCTTAGG
This sequence comes from Methyloglobulus morosus KoM1, assembly GCF_000496735.2. GTDB lineage: Bacteria > Pseudomonadota > Gammaproteobacteria > Methylococcales > Methylomonadaceae > Methyloglobulus > Methyloglobulus morosus. The sequence continues at coordinate 11,327 of NZ_AYLO01000102.1, read as the reverse complement.
TTTGTATTACATGAAAATTACCGAGTTATGCGGGTTTGACTGGCTCAAGGGTGAGGAATGGAAAGTCATGGGCTTGGCCTCTTACGGCAAGCTCAACCAACAACTCTACGACCTGCTCAGCTCCATCATTGTGGTCAACGGCTTTGATTGTATCCATCCTGCCGAAAATTTGTTTAGGCAACTCGCTAAACTGGACGAATTCAAGCAACGCCCCGATACTCCATTGGAAGAATTGGCGGATGTGGCCTATACCGGACAACTTTTCTTTGCCGATTTGGTCACGAAATTACTGAATCACCTGAATGAATTCACCCAATGCGACAAGCTGACTTTGGCGGGCGGTTGTGCCTTGAATTCGTCGTTTAATGGACAGATTTCGCAACGCACCGGCTTCAAGCAAGTTTATATCCCCCCTGCCCCAGCGGATGATGGTTGTGCTTTGGGTGCGGCGTGGTTGGCCTATCATGAAAACCCTCCCCATCAGCAAAAACCGCCGAAACTGCAAACACCTTATACGGGCTCGATAATCAAGGATCATGCCATTGAACGCCTGATTTGCTTTAACCGCTCGCTTAACATACAACACTTACCGGGCAGCATAAGTTCAGAAACTGCGCGCTTACTGGCCGATGGCAAACTGGTCGGTTGGGTGCAAGGCCGCGCTGAATACGGCCCTAGGGCTTTGGGCAACCGTTCCATACTGGCCGACCCACGAGATGCCTTAATGCAGGATCTTATTAACGAAAAGGTCAAGTTCCGGGAAATGTTCCGCCCGTTTGCGCCGTCTATCCTGCATGAACATGCCGATGAATACTTCGAGCATTACCACGAATCACCTTATATGGACAAAACGCTAAGCATCCGCCAAACCATGCGAAGCAAAATCGCTGCAGTCTGCCATGTTGACGGAACTGGGCGACTGCAAACGGTCAAAAGGGAATGGAATCCGCTTTTTTACGAGCTAATCGAACAGTTTTATCGGCTTACCCAAGTGCCTGTATTGCTTAATACCAGCTTTAATATAATGGGCAAACCGTTGGTGCATAGCCTGGAAGATGCGCTGGCTGTGTTCATGACGACGGGACTGGATATCCTGGTGGTCAATGACTATTTAATCTCCAAACCTGGATAAGCGATGAACCAAAATACGTTTAATCTTGTCTTGGCACCGCCCTTAAAACCGTTTTTTTCAAAATCGGCTGTTACTGCGGTTGGGCAGGATTGCCCAAGCGATAGCCGCGACTTGTTGCATAGCTTGGTCCATATCAGCGAGCATTATGCGGCCTTGCCCACTGCATACCGCCTTTTAAAGCGGCAATTGCTAGCCGTAAGTCGAGAATACGAAGCGCATTTCAGCGCAAAATACAGCCCTGCCGCTTTCGCCATGCTGACCAAGCATACCCTTTCGGGACATCCTTATCCGTTGCCCGCTACTGCGTTGAATGCCTGCCTGGTGCAATATGCACCGATTTATTTTACCGAAATGGCCTGGTTGCCAAGCATTGTGCAAACGGCCACCAACCAAACACCCCTAGTTATTGACTTGATGGCGATGTATTTAAGGTTAACCGAAGGCAACCAGGGCATCGCCGCCAGTAGGACAATTTATCACGCCCACTTGCTGGCCAATGGCATTGAGTTGCCTGCCTTGCATACCTTGGCTTTCGTCAAACAACCTGACGTGGGCGATGAAATCTTCGATTTTGCCGCCGTTCAATTGGCGTTGGCACAGTTTCCCCGTGTGCTTTTTCCGGAAATCCTCGGCTTTACCCTGTCTTATTGCCAAACGCCAAGCCTACCGGAACAGTTGTTTCCTGACAATGACGGCGAAATGCCGAATTTTATCACTGCCCGAAGCGGCAGGCGCAAACAAGAAACCACAGCCCTTACGGCGATTATTAAGGCTTATCTAAGCGAATTCAGCCAACAAGCCGATGATTTATGGCAGCGCATACAAACCGGATTCTGGCTGCATCAACAACACATAGCCGCTTGTGATCACCGGATCACTGCACTGTTGCATACCGAGTTATCGCCTCGTCAAGCCGTGGAAAAATTGTTGGCAACGCTGATGCCCAATGCGATTGGGCATCACGGAAAAATCCGACTGGGCAGCAGGACGCTCGACGAATGGTTTAAGGAAACGCCTTTCAAAAGTGCGAATTTCCTTGCCAGCCTGCTGCATTCGCCCTATGTAGACCGGGTGAAACCTGAACACAGTAAATTACTCCAACTGTTTGAATTTAACGGCCCGATGTTTGGTGTGCTGGACGGCAACGGAAAAGCCGTCCTCAAGAATTGGCTGCTATCCGAACTGAATCCTGGCCTGACGCAAAGCAAAAAGCATAAAACGGCCAACTACAAAGTCGGTTTAAAGAGTATTTCCAGCGATACCGCACCCAAACAGGCCATCACGGACAATCAGGTAGAACACGGCGACATCGCACAAGAAAACTACGCCAAACTCAGCAACAGGCAGCTCTACTTCTATCTGGTCAACAGCGATCTGTATCCGGAGGCACTGTCTACTGCGAAAAACAGGGCAACCCGCATCTTGGTTTGGGCAAAAACCTTCAATCGCTTACCTTTCCGCTACTACTCTCACCAAGCTTTTGGGGATTATATAAAGTCGATTTATCGGCACGAAGCCGATAACTATAAGCCATTAAAAAACAAACCTTCGTTGTCCAAAAACGCTTATGTTTGGGGCATCAAGCAATTTGCACCGACCATCTTAACCGACGGCAGTTGGCTACAAGGCGTCCAACAACTTGATTATTATCCTAGCCACAGCGTTGGCGCGTTGTTGCACAAGATTTATCAAGACGAGACGGGCAATGGCATCCTGGCGCAAAACCACCCCCATATTTACCAGGAGCTGCTCACCAGCCTAGGATTAAAATGGCCGCCAATTTCTGACAAGGGCTTTGCCAACCATCCCGGTTTTCTCGACAGCGCATTCGATATTCCCGTGTACCTGATGGCAATCTCCAAGTTCCCCTGCACGCTCCTGCCTGAGTTATTGGGCTTGAACATGGCGATTGAAATCAGCGGCCTGGGCAATATTTACCTACGCCTGTCGGAAGAACTTAAGTTTTGGGGCATTAACCCTGCCATCGTCGATGTCCATACCTCGATAGATAACCTGTCATCAGGGCATTCGGCACTGGCTATCAAGGCGATACAAACCTACCTTGATGAAGTTGCGACGTGTTACGGCGATGCCGTCATGCAGGAACATTGGCGACGTATTTACACGGGCTATTGTTCCTTACAGGCCGCCAGCAAACGCTTTAAGTTTTCACTCATCTGGCAGTACCTGATGAGACGCCCACGCGTTGACAGCACCGGGTAGGGTGAATCTTTCTATGCACCTCCACCGTCATTTCAAAGAATTTAACCATCTACTCTGCTTTATCCTGCCAGTCAGTACGTGTTTGTTCCTGACGACTGGGCCGCACGGTATCGCCAGTGCCTTAGTCTGGACAACCCCATTCTGGCTGGTGTTGCTGGCTGATTGGCTTAGCCCCGATGTTAAGCCTGACACCCGTCCGACCTATCCACAGAAATTCTATGATGGCATCTTATATGCGCTGACGGTTTTGCAATTCGCCAACATCTTCCTGATGCTGGAATATGTAGCCAAGCTGCAATGGGAATCCACCAACGACATCGTCGCCAGCCTGGTAAACCTGGTTATCATCCGGTTTTTGGTGGGCACCAGTTCCGGCACGTCGGGCATCGTCGTCGCCCACGAACTCATCCACCGCTCGCAAGCCAGTTGGCAACTGCTAGGCCGCTTACTGTTATACACCGTGTGCTATGAACACTTCATCATCACCCATAAGCGGGGGCATCATCTTGAGTTAGGGTTGCCCGACGACATCGCCACTGCACGGTTGGGCGAGAGTTTTAAGGATTATTGGCGACGGGTTTATGTGGGTTATTTGCGTTACGCCTGGAAGTCGGAACAGGATCGCCTAGCGCTTGAACCCGAACAATGCGGGCTTGTTTTTTATACACTAAAAAACCAAGTTTTTCAGGGCTTGCTGGTAGAATTGGCCTTATTGTTGTTAATCATCGGCCATTATGGCTGGCTTGCCGCCTTCATGTTCCTTTACCAAGCCGTCTCGGCCGTCCGCATCCTGGAAGCCGTCAATTATTTCCAGCACTGGGGACTTGAAAACGGGCAATTTGGCAAAACTTACGGTTGGGTCAGCCATTCCTTACTCAGCCGTTATGCCTTGATCAGCCTACCACACCATATCGGGCACCATGAAGACGAGAACAAGCATTACCATGAAATAGCCTTTTCTGAACAAGGCCCTATACTGCCTTATGGTTATTTTGTGATGAACCTCTGGGTCAAACTCGACAATGCTTCATACCAAAAAATGGCCATTAAGGCATTGGAATTATTTCATCGTTCACAGAATTGAGCCTCATCCCTGCCATTCTTCATCTACCCCTATTTTTTCACTGCTGTGCTTAATGACGGCAGTTTTTTGCGAGATGTCCAGTGCTTATCGATAGCTTCCCATGGTAGATTTTTTATCCGTTAAATATCTAGCGGGGTATCGTAATGACAGGGCCTAATTTACCGCCCCAAAGAATAATGATTGATACGTTTTTGGGCTTTATAGATTAAATTGCGTTAAAATACCCCAACTTAAGTAAAATCCTGAGCCTTCGTGTATGTTTAAAAAACTATTTTCTATTGCTAATCCCATGTTTTTACTGAGTGCCTGCGCTGCTTTGTTGACCGCATGCGCTACCAGCCCTACCGGAAGAAGCCAATTCATCATGTTACCTGAAACGCAAATAGACCAAATGGGTTTGCAAGCGTTCGACACCTTGAAAAGCGACAAAAAAATCAGCTATAACCCTCAATACAATCAAGCAACCACCTGTATCGCTAATGCCATCACTCAAGTAGTGGGCGGCAGTTGGGAAGTTGTCGTCTTTGAGGATAAAAGCACTAACGCTTTTGCGCTCCCCGGCAATAAAATCGGCGTACATACCGGAATGCTGCAATTGGTCGATAACCAGGAACAGTTGGCCGCAGTCATCGGCCATGAAGTCGGCCATGTTTTGGCAAAACACAGCAATGAAAGGGCATCGCAAGAGATGGCTGTGAACCAAGGCTTGAACATACTGCAAGCCATGACCGTGCCGACCTCTCCATTAGGCCAGCTTGGCTTTGGGCTACTGGGTGTGGGTGCCCAGTACGGCGTTCTCAAACCGTTCAGCCGCACCCAAGAAAGCGAGGCCGATATTATCGGCGTGGATTTAATGGCTAAAGCGGGATTTGACCCTAGGAATAGCATTAACCTGTGGCAAAAAATGGATCAGGCTACCCAAGGGCAGCAACCCGTTGAATTCATGTCTACCCACCCTTCCCATGCCACCCGTGTTAAGGACTTGGAGCAACACATGCCGCAGGCGATGGGCTTATTCCAACAGGCCCAAGGCATGGGCAAACAACCGCACTGCCTTTAAGCACTTTGTATTCGAGCATGAATCCTGGACTGGCGCAGTGCCAGCCCTATCCTTTTGAAAAACTGGCGCAACTGAAACATGGTATTGTTGCGCCAATCGACAAAGCGCATATTGCTTTGTCGATTGGCGAACCCGCACATGCGACACCTGATTTTATCCAGGCTGCCTTATTTGAACATATTAAAGGGCTGGGGACTTATCCCACCACCAAAGGTATCCCTGAGTTAAGGCAGGCGATTGCTGATTGGCTGAGCTTCCGTTTTAAAATTTCAAATGCCGCAATTAATCCCGAAACTCAGGTTTTGCCTGTCAGCGGGACACGTGAAGCGTTGTTTTCTATAGCGCAGTGCGTAGTTGACGCTTCCCAATCCAGCCTTACCCAAAAGCCCATCGTCATTATGCCCAACCCCTTCTACCAGATATACGAAGGCGCGGCATTGTTGGCCGGTGCAGAACCTTATTTTTTAAACACGGTAGCGGCCTTAGGTTATCTGCCCGATTTCGATTCCGTACCCGAAACAATTTGGCGGCGCTGCCAGTTAATTTTTATTTGCTCACCGGGCAATCCCAGTGGCGCGGTCATGCCGCCAGCAGACCAGGAAAAGTTGATTCGTCTGTCTGAACAATACGGCTTCATCATCGCCTCGGATGAATGTTACAGTGAACTCTATGATGACGAAGAAAATCCGCCCATCGGTTTATTGCAAACCGCTTACGCGATGGGCAATACGACTTTCAAGCGTTGCCTGGTTTTCCATAGCTTATCCAAGCGCTCTAATGCGCCCGGCTTGCGTTCCGGTTTTGTTGCGGGTGACGCGGATATTTTGCGTTCTTATTTCCAATACCGCACTTATCAAGGTTGCGCGATGCCCCTGCCCACACAACAAGCGAGTCTCCTGGCTTGGCAGGATGAAGCCCATGTTATCGAAAATCGCAAATTGTACCGTGCCAAATTCACTGCTTTTATCGACATCCTGAGCGATGTCTGCGATATTAGCAAACCGAAAGCCAGTTTTTATGTCTGGCTAAAAACAACTTTACCCGGCGACCCCCAAGGATGGAGGAAATACGGCAAGTTGCCTGGAGCAACTGCCGACACCGTATTTGCCCAACAGCTTTTCGCCAAGGAGAACGTCACGGTCTTGCCGGGCAGCTATTTGTCACGTGAAGCACATGGCATCAACCCTGGCGCTTATCATGTGCGGATTGCCTTGGTCGCTCCTTTGGCCGACTGTATCGAAGCCGCGCATCGAATCAAAAATTTCATCAACACCCTAAACTAAAAGCGACAACCATGACTGAGCTAGAAAACACCATCAACAACGCATTTGAACAACGCGCCGACATCACACCAACCAGCGCCAGCGCAGAAGTCCGCAATGCCGTAAACGAAGCACTGAGCTTACTCGATACCGGAAAAGCCCGCGTCGCGGAAAAAATCAACGGCGATTGGGTAACGAACCAGTGGCTGAAAAAAGCCGTACTACTGTCCTTCCGCATCAACGAAAACCGCCTGATGGACGGCGGCAATACCAAGTATTACGACAAGGTCGATTGCAAATACGCCAGTTATTCGGAGGAAGACTTCGCGAAAGCGGGTGTGCGCGTAGTACCGAACGCGGTGGTACGAAAAGGCTCATACATCGCACCCGGTGCAATCCTGATGCCGTCTTATGTCAATATCGGCGCGTATGTGGATAGCGGCACCATGGTGGACACCTGGGTAACGGTCGGTTCTTGCGCCCAAATCGGCAAGAACGTCCATCTTTCCGGCGGTGTCGGTATCGGCGGCGTGTTGGAGCCCGTACAAGCCAATCCCACCATCATCGGCGACAACTGCTTCATCGGCGCACGTTCGGAAATCGTCGAAGGCGTGATTGTCGAAGACGGCTGTGTGATCTCGATGGGCGTATATATCGGCCAAAGCACAAAAATCTTCAACCGTATGACGGGCGAAGTCACTTATGGCCGCATCCCCGCAGGCTCAGTCGTGGTCTCCGGCAACCTACCTTCTTCCGACGGCAAATACAGCCTGTATTGTGCAGTAATCATCAAGCAAGTTGATGAGCGGACGCGCAGCAAAACGGGGATTAATGAGTTGTTAAGAGACTGAAATTTAAGTTAGTTTTTTTGAAAAGAGGGTTAAAATGGAAATAACAGCAGATCATATTACAGCGTTTGCAACTGTTATAGGAGTTGCCTTAGTCTTAAAACAGCTTAGCAACGACTCAAAATGGAAAAAAACCGAAACTGCTAAATCTTTAATTAAAGAAATGATGGATGACTCTAGGGCAAGAAATGCAAGACGTATGATTGATTGGACATATGGTAGATTATTCGATATTAACCAAAACGATAATGGAAAAACTGAACCTTTCCCAATCTCTCGCCAAGAAATCTATGAAGCACTTGATAAGCTTGGGGTTGAGTCTTCAGACCCTTTGGATTCAAAAACAATTTTTGTTAGAGATTGTTTTGATCGATTTTTTTATTTTATGGGCGTATTTGAACATTACATTTTTCGCAAGCTTGTTGATTTTGAGGATGTCAGATATCCAATGGAATATTACGTTAAATATCTCAAAAGCTCTAATCCAAACCAACAAGATTATGACGAGAGTCACTTTAAATACTTCGAAAAGTATATAACTAGGTACAATTATAAATACGCCCAAGACTTCATCAATCGTTTTGAGTAACTTAGAAACTGTAAATATCATCCATTTTTTCTATCTCTTAGTAATTCATCCTATGAACCAAAACCTAAGCAACAATGCCATCATTTACGCGACCCTCGCCCTGAACAGCGAAATCGCCCTACAACAAGAGTACTTGGACTCGGACGATGTCCCTAAAGACGAGCGGGAGAATGAGGAAGGCATCCTTGATGACTTACAGCAAGCCTTTATGGAGTTTGTCGATATTTACAAAACCCGCTGCAAGGCCGACAAAGAACTGCCCGACATAGACGAATTGCTGAACAGCCAGTTGTAAGCATGATCGTGCTTTATGGCATAAAAAACTGCGATACCGTCAAAAAAGCACGGACGTGGCTGGACAACAACGGCATCGGCTATCGGTTTCACGATTATCGTGTTGATGGGCTTACACCGGAGCAACTTCAACATTTTGCTGCCGGCCTGGGCTGGAACGTCATGCTTAACCGCAGCAGCACCAGTTGGCGACAGTTAAGCGCCGACCAACAAGCCGATCTCACGGAAGACAAGGCTTTACAGCTTATGTTGGAAACGCCGACGTTGATTAAACGCCCGATATTGGATACGGGTAATGAACTGTTAATCGGTTTTAAGCCCGACCTTTACCAAGCCAAGTTAGCATGAGCAACGCCCTGGAACTTCTCGAAGACCTTGTCCGTCGCCCTTCGCTCACACCCAAAGACGAAGGCTGCCAGGATGTGTTGGTAGATCGGTTAAGGCCATTCGATTTTATTGAAGAACGCCTGGATTTCGCCGATACGCAAAACCTTTGGCTGAGACGGGGCACCGCCAAACCGTTATTCGTGTTCCTAGGCCATACCGATGTCGTTCCTACTGGGCCTTTGGATGCGTGGCTTTCGCCGCCGTTTGAACCTACGATCCGTGATGGCAAGCTGTACGGTCGTGGCGCAGCGGACATGAAAGGCGGTATTGCCGCTTTTGTGACCGCTGTCGAACGCTTTGTCGCCAATCACCCTAACCATAAAGGCTCGATTGCCGTACTGATGACCAGCGACGAAGAAGGCATTGCCACGAATGGCGTGGTCAAAGTTGTGGAAGTATTGGAAGCCCGCAACGAAAAAATCGACTGGTGCCTAGTCGGCGAGCCGTCCAGTGACCTTAAGATCGGTGATGTTATCCGGGTCGGGCGGCGCGGGTCGTTGAACGGCAAACTGACCGTCAAAGGTATCCAAGGCCATGTCGCTTATCCCGAACTGGCCGAAAACCCCATCCATACCTTTGCCCCTGCGCTGAAGGAATTGACCGAAGAAGCCTGGGATGCAGGCAACCACAATTTCCCGCCGACCAGTTTGCAGGTTTCCAATATCCATGCCGGAGCGGGTGCAGAAAACATCATCCCAGGCCATGTGGAAGTGCAATTTAACCTGCGTTTTTCCACTGAATTGGATGAAGGCATCATCAAGCGACGCACACATGCCATCTTGGATAAATACGGCTTCAAGTACGACATTGCCTGGCGCTTATCGGGCAATCCGTTTTTGACGACAGGCGGCGAACTGATAACCGCCGCCCATGCCGCCGTCAAGGCAATCACGGGCTATGAACCTAAATACGACACGGGCGGCGGCACTTCAGACGGTCGTTTTATTGCCCCTACGGGCGCACAAGTCATTGAATTAGGGCCGATTAATGAAAGCATCCATAAGATCAACGAGCATATTGATTTAAACGACCTTGAAGTGCTGTCTGCTATATATGAACAAATGCTTATCAATTTATTGGCTTAGAACCGTAGAGGCTTTGGTGTATTGCGCCTAATGATAGGGTATACATGCGGTTCAATACGACTCATGCCGAATAACACGAAATAATAGAGGTATGCACCGTACGTGATTTGCATTTTTTATAGTGCATGAAGACAATTGAATCCCATGAATTTCATATTTAAGGAATTTTATGTTTATTAAGCAAGGCATTAGTGTTGGAAATTTGCTTTTGGATTTGGCAAATTATCGGATTATTAAGCAGGGCAATCAGAAGGCGACCCGGGATGCAATCATTGCTGAACAAGGCCGAAAATTGGTCAAGTTAGCCGAAGACATTATCGCCAATGGTCTAAACCCGTTTGACTTGCCGATGGTAATTGATGCCGAGGATGGCAACCAGAACTATATCGTTGTAGAAGGTAACCGCCGTTTGACTGCCATTAATCTTATGCTAGAACCAGAGCTTGCGAAAGACACCGTAATTTATAGTGCATTTTCTAAGCTCAGTAAGAACCATTCAGACGCAATACCGAAAGTATTGGATTGCGTGATTGCACCAAACAAAGAGTCCGCCCTGGTCTGGATAAATCGAAAACACGCCAATGGTCTTGAGGGCGCAGGCACTGAACATTGGTCATCAATGGCTAAAGCGCGCGCAGATGCGGAACAAGGCATTCCACGCCCCGATCTGGATGTTATCAATTTTGTGCTAGCCCATGATGATATAGACGAGAATGTCCGCCACCACTTGGAAGGTGCTAAATTCAATATCACCACACTAGAGCGGTTGGTTACAACCAAGGAATTGCAAGATGCCGCAGGATTTACGCTTAAAAGCGGCAAACTGGTTGCCAAAACTGAACCTAGTTGGTTAAAGGCTGTTTTAACCGATCTCGTTACGACGATAGCGAACGGAAAACGTGCCGGAAATAAATTCACTGAGCGGGATATTGACGCGCAAGACAAGCGTGAAAAGTTTATTGCGTCACTTCTTAACGATCATCCTAAACAAACCAAAGCAACTGAAGAGTGGACGGTTTCGGGCAATCCTAAAACCACCCCTAGCAAACTGACCACCAAACCACCCGGTACAAGGGGAACATTGTCTACCGAAGAGCAGAAGAATTTGATACCAAAAAAATTCAAGCTTAATTTACCAAGCGGCAAGGTTAACGATATTTTTATCGAATTAAAGAATTTGGATGTAGTGACTTACCGACATGCTGTCTCTGTACTATTTCGAGTCTTTGTCGAGCTATCAATTCAACGGCACATTGATCTACATAACATTCAATTACCGAAGGATGGCAACAACAAAATTATAGATAAATTGTCCCTTCGGCTCGAAAAGGTAAAACAGGACATTAAAGACAAGGGGCTTGTG
>NZ_AYLO01000101.1 GCF_000496735.2 Methyloglobulus morosus KoM1 | reverse complement strand
CTTTTAATGTCCGAACCGTTCGTGCTGAGCTTGTCGAAGCACACACCGCCTTTCGACAGGCTCAAGGCGAACGGAAACTTAATACTTCACAAGGCCGAATCTATAATTTATTGCTTATCCTTAAGTAACCAGTTACCTAATAAATCACCTTTCTAGTAAACAATCCTTTGAAACCAATCAAATGTTTCTTACTCTATACTTTCGGCATTAGCCTACCATGCCTGCCTTGATTTCCGAATCCTTTAAGAAAGATTGATGCAAAAGACCCACTCCTCTACCCAGCAAATTTTCAGTGGCTTCTCGGCTGAAGACAGCGAAAAAATCGAACGTGCCTTGGCAATCATTGCCCAAATACCGGAGCCTTTGCCTTATCAACGCCCTACAGGCGTTGATACCGCCGCCATTTTAATGGATTTTAAGGTGGATGTAGAAACAATACTCGCGGCCATATTGAGCGACCCACGCCTGGAGGAATTGAAACCTAAACCCGACATTGCCAAAGAATTCGGCAAAACGGTTGCCGCTTTAGTCAAAGACATCAACTGGTTAAACAAGCTTAACGTGTATTCCACAGACATGATGCACCATCCCAATCAAGCGGAAACGCTACGCCGGATGTTGTTGTCCATGACCCAAGACATGCGGGCGGTGCTGATTAAACTGGCATATCGGATCAAGCGGTTACGCATCTTGCCGAAAGAAGCTTATGAAATCCGGCATTTCGTTGCCCAGGAAACCTTGGACATTTACGCGCCGATTGCCAACCGCTTAGGCATACACCAATTCAAATGGGAACTGGAAGACATGGCATTCCGTTACCTGGAGCCACAAATCTATCTCAAGATAGCCAAATCCCTAGCCGCCAAACGGGAGCAAAGGAAAGCCTGCATCGAGCAGTTTATACAAGTGTTGCATACGCATTTGGATAGCGAAGGGATTAAGGCCGAGATTTACGGTCGCCCCAAGCATATCTACAGCATTTGGAAAAAAATGCAGCGTAAACAATTGGATATCGACGAACTATATGACCTGCTTGCGGTGCGGGTGATCGTCGATAACCTGACCTCCTGTTACGCCGTCTTGGGTATCGTACACGGCGCATGGCAAACTATACCTAAGGAATTCGACGATTACATCGCCAATCCCAAAGAAAATGGCTACCAGTCGTTACATACCGTCATTCTCGATCCCCAAGGCAACCGTATTGAGGTGCAAATCCGCACAAAAGAAATGCACGAATTTGCCGAGATGGGCGTTGCCGCGCACTGGTCTTACAAAGAAGGCGGCAAACATAATGCGGCGCTGGACAAAAGCATTGCCTCTTTACGTAAATTATTAGAAGAAAAAGACAATGATGAAAACATTACGGAAGATTTTCGCAGCGAGTTGTTCCATGATCGGGTTTATGTGCTGACTCCAGCAGGAAAACTGATCGACTTAGTCAAGGGCTCAACACCGCTGGATTTTGCCTATGCCATCCATACTGAAATCGGGCATAGCTGCCGTGGCGCAAAAGTGAATGGCCGCATTTGCCCGTTGACTTACGCCTTAAAGTCCGGCGAACAAGTCGAAATTCTCACTACCAAAGACATCCGCCCCAACCGCAACTGGATAGACCCTAATTTAGGTTATTTGAAATCCGCCCATGCCATCGGAAAGGTCAAAAGCTGGTTCAAGCACCAGCAACGGGATCAAAATATTGCTGTCGGCAAAACAATCCTCGACAGGGAAATCCAGCATTTAGGTTTAAAAGGATTCAATATCAAAGAGTTGACCTTACATTTCAAGCAACCCGACACCGATACCTTACTCGAAGCGATAGGCCGTAACGACATCAACAGTCGGCAACTGGCAGCGTTTTTTAAGATACCGGAATTGGAACCCCAGCCCGCCCTGACCATCAAAAAGAAGCCTGAAACCAAATCCGTCGTTACCGTCGAAGGCATCGACAATGTGCTGACGACGCTTGCCCAATGCTGTATGCCCGTGCTGGGCGACGACATCATGGGTTACATCACGCATCACAGGGGTATCACAATCCACCGTAAAGATTGCAACAACCTAACCGAGCTCAGCCCGGAAAAGCACACCCAACTCATTCCCGTATTCTGGGGAACGCAAAAAGCCAGCCATTCCGTGCCGATTGTCATCCGCGCTTACAATGCCCGACATTTGTTGAATAACGTCACCCAGGTGTTAGGCCAAGCCAATATCCATATCTCCAACGCCGCACTAGAAACCAACCCCGATTTTTCCGCCGTCCTCAACCTGACCATCCAGATTGAAAACACCCGCCAATTAAGCCTCGTGTTAAGCCGCATAAGCCAACTGCCTAATATTGTTGATGTAAAGCGTAAGACGTGAGCTTACAGCTATTGCAAACCCAACCATAATGCAAGCCGACATGAACCCATCGAGCATCAAGGGTGTAATAGCCTAGCGTGTTATGCCGCATGAAAATGTAAACTATGGCCTTGGGTTACGGGTCATCTGGTTGAAATTTTAGCGTGATTTGTTTTGTGCGCCTAATTTAACCGGGCTAGATTGTTGGACTTCCTTGCGTTAGCACCAACCTACAATATACCCAATATACGAGATACTAAAATGTTTTCAAACAATTAGTTGAATTGAGTTATTAGCTCCATTGCTCAAGGATTTTAAATGGGTATTTTTTTCTGTTAATCCTGATTGCAGATTTGTAATTACTAATTCCTTTTCAATCTTGGGAATTTTTGACATATACCTGAAATTTTGACTATTTTGCGGAAACCCATCATAAAGTAACTTTATAAATTCATGTTTGTCATAACTAAGAAGCCAAGGATAAGTAGCAACTCTAAGGACATCAGAGAGACGCTTGTGGTCAACTGTTTTATAGTGATACCGATAAAGCTGATGACCTTCTTTAAAATAGGGCGGGTCGATGTAGAAAAAGTGTGTGTCGTTATTTTGCGCGGGTATCTTACTAAGGAAAATGAGAGCATCATCAAACACAACAGAAATTGATTCTCTTAATGTTGAAATTTGTTGGATTCTTGAGATGATGTCTTTTTTGTTAAAGCGACAATCTATTTTATATATTGAACTTTGGTTTCTACCTCCAACTGGACCACTATGGAGAATACCAGAGAAATTTGTCCTGTTGAGAAAAAGACCAGCCAAAGCCAATTCAGGAATCCGACCTTCTTCAGGTTGGTCGTATTTAAGAAATTCCCTAAAATAATGCCACGAATCAATATTAACCTCGACATTTTCTATGGAAGAAATCAGCGCGTCAGTGTGATTGAAAACAGCTTTCCAAAAAGAATAGATAAGCGGATCCCTTTCAACCAATGTAGCCTTTTTAATAATTCCATTAGCAACAAGTGATAGTGAAACAATAGCGCTACCCGCGTAAGGTTCTACAATTTCTTTCCCCTGTAATTTATGGGCGGCAATGAAATCAAACACAACTTGCAGGAAAGTCGCCTTGCTTCCAGGATAGCGCAGTGGACTTACTATTTTTATATTAAGCGTAGACACAAGCGTTCCGAAAATTTTTGATTGCTTCCTGAACCCAAGTACTGATTATATTGATGTCATTAAGTCGTTCAATAGTCAAGTTTGCATTGGCTCTAGCTAGCTCCAATCCCTTTTGGGCAAGATAAGGAATACAGTACCGATAATAAATATTCCCAAACTGGTAAGTTAAAACAAAAAGCTTTTCTTGGAGCGATTCGGTTTTAGTTGGCAAAACATTAAAGGGGATAAATATTGCGGGTGTAGGCGTACTAGCAGGTTGTCGGGCAAACCAAATTTTATGAAAAAAATCAATAGCTCCTTTTACACTTTTAAAATTCCAATTTTGCCCAGTTGCAACCTGCCCTAATAAATAATAAGTTCCGGCTGCTCCATCACGCCTTGGTTTCCAAGCGATCACATCCATTTGTTCGTCTTTTGGATTTATGGAAACTCCTGGGAGCAGGGTATCTCTTACGTTACCATCAGAAAAATGTTGGTAAATTGCTGTAAGTTTGGGTAGAAAACTCGACTGATCTGGCCGAGGAAAACCAAACGAATAAGAGTGTCCTTCAACTTCGCCAGCAGCAGCCCATGTAGCACAAGCTTGGAATAAATCTCTTACTTGATTATTGATAGTAAAGAATGAGTCATCATCGAAAATCACTTCATTATTTGTATTTGCTATGAACAAACAAAAAATATAGATAATAGAACCATCATTTAGCGTGGTTTCATTAAAAATAAGCTCTTCCCCGTTATCGCTAAAACTAAAAGGATAACAATCACCCAAATATTCACTCCTCTCACGAACAGTTTGAAAAATAGCTTCTAAAAACTGATCTTCTGTCGACCCTATCGATGCCTGATAATCAGTATTTTCAGAGTTTTTTCGCTTATCCCAACTTCTCGAAAGTTCGCTAAAGCTTGCGGAGTGAAATTCAGACGATAGAGTATACAGTTCAAACCAATCACAAAGTTCTTGTGCATCACAATCCAGAGGAAGTATTGCTAGCGGCGTTTCAATCATTGCAACCTAAATGTTACTTGCTACTTTTATCATGTTTACGCTGCATCGTTAGGAATAATGTTTCTGATTTTTCTACCAGTTCTTTAGCCACTGAAAGCAGAGATTCTGAGCCATCATATTTTGCGAGCAACATGATGGCATCGTCAATTTTAATACTTGCCTGCACTAATGCTTCGCTAAAAACAGCCCCGGCATCACGAACTTCGTTATGGGCGGCTTTAAGATCGGTTCCGCCTCTAATTTTTTGCAATGCAACCGGATGCGTCAAAACTTCACCCAAATTTTTAAGGTCAGGATTTTGGCTTTTTATCAAAGGTGGATGGTTGTCTTGTTTTGAGCCAAAAAGATAGTTTAAAACTTCTTTAAGTTGCGGTATTTTGTTCGTTTCTATCGGTTGTTCATCAGGTATTTGATTCCAACCTTTAGCTAGACCTAAAAAATCTCGATACTCGTTTCTACCCAATGCGGTATATAAATGCGAGAAGGCAAATCGACCTTTATTGTATCGGTTTTTTATATCGAATAAACGTTCCTCTTCAGCTTGTTCCAATACTAAAACAGCACCAATGTAAGCGCGGATAGTGTCGTTATCATCACCTAGCTGCCTTGCGATAGACTCTATAGTTAAGCCACTACTTTTTTCTTTTTTATACCAATCGGCAACGTAGCGAGCTTTGGCGTAAGCATCCCAACGATAAGGCCCGTTGATGTGCTTAAAACCGATAAAGGCTTGAGCATCTTCTTTTTTTTCAACCCGCCAGACACTTATGTGCTCAATAGAATCGAGTGTTTTTTGAGATATCGAAGGAGGCAGCGAAATTTTACATTCTCTAGCTAATTCCCTATTTTTAATGAGTTTGATAGCTGCGAGCCTTCTATTACCTTCTAAAACAGTAAATGGGCCGCACTCTTCTCCCCATACGATTAAAGGTTCAAGATTAAAATAACCGTTGTTACATATTGATTGAATCAGCTCCTCCAGAGCAGCAATGTCGCGCAATGAGCAAATCATGCTTTTTTCATCATGCGTAGATAGATCATCACCTGTTGTCAGGCGCGGATTTCCGTAATCAAAATCTAGCAACGATGTCGGACATCCTGTTGTTGCTTCGCCTATTTTTGCTCGAAATTCTGACACCTTAAAAGCACCATATGATTGAATATGAACGGATTGTAGCTATTTTTTGGTAATACAAAAATTACCAAATGTATTTTAACATGGATAAAGACCTAGAATCTGAGGTTTAGCCCGTTGGGGTGAATAGCATGATTCCCAACATTTCGATGCTAAATTACTATCCATCAACCATACTCACCGCCGACCCTGCAAAAACGCAGGCAATGTTGTTAAAACGCAGTTAGTTTGGATAATGTAGTTTGTGGGTGTACCTACAGCATAAAAGGAACGAACCCCAACAATATACTGTGTTTAACCGCCGCCGCTGTACCCCGGAAAAAAGCAGGCGATTATTCGTAAATATTTATAGGAGAAAATGATGTACACCGCAATCAAAGGCATCTACGAAAACGGCCATATCGTTTTGCAAGAAGAGCCGCCGACCAGAAAAAAATAGAGGTGTTAGCCACATTTCTTGACGAAGCTGAAGTATCATCAAGCAAACGACAGGCCGGCAGCCTACTACGATTAGGTTCTTTGAAGGGAGAAAACTACAATATCCCAGATGATTTTAATGACCCGCTAGATGGCTTGAAAGAGTATATGGAATGAATTATCTGATTGATACGCAAATACTTATTTGGTATCAGCTTAACAGTGGCAGCTTTAGGTTTATTTAATAGGAAAGAGCCATGTTACAAGAAAAAATTATTGCCGAAATCAAGCAAATTCCCGATGATAAACTGGCTGAGATTTACGGTCTGGTGCATTACTTTCGCTTAGGGTTATTGCAAGAACACCAATCACTGCCAATTAAGCAACGGCCTATCGGTTTGGCAAAAGGGCTGTTTGAAATCCCCGCCAGCTTTTTTGAGCCATTGCTTGACGACATGCTGGATGCCTTTAAGGGCAGATAATAAAACTACTGTTACCTACCAAGCTAATTTACACTATTCATGTCGACTGAACGGAATAAGCCAATGCAGAGTCAAGAATTGCTACATGAGATTGAAGTATTACCGCCTGAGATGCAAAAACAAGTATCTGATTTTGTGTTGTTTTTACGAAAACAACAGCTAAAGCAAAAGGTTAAAAACAGAACGGTAGGCGAATATGTAGGAAAAATGGTTATCCATGACGATTTCGACCAGCCCTTGCCGGATAGTTTTTGGTTAGGTGAGCCGTGAACTTGTTGCTCGACACGCATGTTTTTCTGTGGCTAAGACTTACTCCAGATAAAATTTCCCCAAAAATTTTGGATGCTTATTACGATATCAATAATGAAGTTTTTTTGAGCATGGCGAGCATCTGGGAAATCCAAATCAAGTTCCAACTTGGAAAGCTTGAACTCTCCCTACCGCTGAATCAGTTAATTCAGGAACAACGCATCAACAATGGCCTGCTAATTTTGCCCATTGAAACCGATCATATTTATGCCTTAAATGAGTTGCCGCGACACCATAACGATCCGTTCGACAGGATGATTTTAGCTCAGGCTAAACTTGAAAATCTGCATTTGGTAAGTGCCGATACTGTCTTTAGCCATTATGATGTTGATTTAATCTGGTAAGCTTGAGTCGTCTTGAAAAATTGAAAAGCCCTGTACCATCTGGCTTAAGAAATCTTTCTAACTTATGGAAATTCTGTAATCTTGCAAAAGCAAAATTTGCCCGTAATCCTTCGCTTTACGGTAATACGCTTCATCGGCGGTGATAAGGGTAGTTTCCTTGGTAGTTAGGGCGGTTGCGTGGTAGAAAGTATCGAATAGATGATGGTTTAATTCAACACTTAACCTTATCGCGGTTTGATAGAGTTCTGGGTCGTCGCATATCGTCATTTCTAAGTTGCCGACTGCAAGCAATATTGCATCGGCATAATCCGGTTCTAACCGGCGACTACGGCCATAATTTCCGCCATAAAATGCGGCGGCTGGATCATGGCGACATCGAATTGGGCGATTTTTTCAAATAAGGAAACTTGAAATAGCTGCATTAAAAACAAATCGTTCAAGGTAAAATCAACAACACTAAAAATCGCTAGCCTTGGATATACCTAAATGCCCGAAAACACCTCCAAACGCCTCATCCTGGTTGACGGCTCGTCGTTCCTGTTCCGCGCCTATCACGCCATTCCGCCGCTGACCAGCCCGCAAGGCGTGCCGACCAACGCCATCCACGGTGTGACGAATATGTTGCGTAAGCTGATTGCGGACTATCACAGCGATTACATTACGGTGGTGTTCGATGCGCCGGGCGGGACTTTCCGCAATGAGTTGTATGCCGAGTACAAGGCGCMCCGCCCGCCGATGCCGGACGATTTGCGGGTGCAAATTGAACCTTTACATCAGATTATCCGGGCGATGGGCTTGCCGTTGATTATCGAATCCGGGATAGAAGCCGACGATGTCATGGGCGTGTTGGCTAAACAAGCCGAACAGCAGGGCTATGAAATCATCATCTCCACGGGCGACAAGGACATGGCGCAGATGGTGAACGAACATATTATCCTCGAAAACACCATGTCCAATACCCGCATGGATATTCAAGGCGTGATCGACAAATTCGGTGTTCGTCCCGACCAAATCATCGATTATCTGGCCCTGGTGGGCGATACCGTGGACAACATTCCGGGTGTACCTAACTGTGGCCCGAAAACGGCGGCAAAATGGTTGGCACAGTACCAAACATTGGACAATCTCATGGCGCATGCCGATGAAATTGGCGGCAAGATCGGCGACAACCTGCGCGCCAGCCTGGATCATCTGCCCTTATCCAAGCAACTGACGACGATAGTGTGCGACCTGGAGTTACCTTATTCCGTTGAAGATTGCCATCAACAACCGGCCAATATTCCTGAATTGACCCGATTATTGACAGAACTGGGTTTTTCTACCTGGTTGAAGCAATTGGCGAATAAGGCTGAATCAGTACCGCAACCCGAAGCAGCAAACCAAAATCCCGAGAAAGTAGCGTCCAGTTATGAAACGATATTGACCGAACAACAATTTAACCAATGGCTGAAACAACTAGAAACGGCTGAAATCTTCGCGTTTGACACCGAGACCACCAATATCGATTACAGCAAGGCGCAAATCGTGGGCGTGTCGTTTGCGGTGGAAGTAGGAAAAGCGGCTTATTTGCCCTTAAGCCACTCTTACCCTGGCGCACCGGAACAATTAAACCGTGCTGACGTGCTGGAAAAGTTAAAACCCGTTCTAGAAAATCCCGATAAATCCAAACTCGGACAGCATATCAAATACGATGCGCACGTCCTCGCGAACCATGGCATCACCCTGCGCGGTATCGCCCATGACACGATGCTGGAATCGTATGTCTTGAACAGCACCGCCACCAAACACAATATGGACGACATCGCCAAAACCTATCTGGGGATTAATACTATCCATTACGAAGACGTGACGGGAAAAGGGGCCAAACAAATCCCGTTCCAGGAAGTGGCTATCGAGCAAGCTACGCCCTATGCGGCAGAAGATGCGGACATCACCTTGCAAATCCACCAATGTTTGCTGCCGAAACTGCAACAAATACCCAGCTTGTATGCCTTGTATGCGGAAATGGAAATTCCGCTGATTCCTGTTTTGGAAAGAATCGAGAGCAATGGCGTACTGATCGACAGCGCCATGCTGGCGCAGCAAAGCCTGGAACTTGCCAGTAAGGTCGTCTCCATCGAGCAACATGCCCATAACTTGGTCGGACGGGCGTTCAATATTGGTTCACCCAAACAGATCCAGGAAATCCTTTACGACCAGCAAAAATTGCCGGTATTGAAAAAAACTCCGACCGGACAACCTTCAACCGACGAATCGGTGTTGCAAGATTTGGCGGTCGATTACGAATTGCCGCGCTTGATCCTGGAGTATCGGGGGCTGAGCAAACTCAAATCGACTTATACCGATAAACTGCCACAGCAAATTAACGATAAAACCGGACGGGTACATACCTCTTACCATCAAGCGGTCGCCGCGACGGGCCGGCTTTCGTCTACCGACCCCAACCTACAAAACATCCCGATCAAAAGTGAAGAAGGCCGTAAAATTCGGCAAGCCTTCGTTGCACCTGCGGGCTATAAAATAGTCGCTGCCGATTATTCGCAAATTGAATTACGTATCATGGCGCACTTGTCGGCGGACCAAGGATTACTCAATGCTTTCAACGAAGGCTTGGATGTCCATCGTGCGACAGCGGCGGAAGTATTTGGTGTTGCACCCGAGCTAGTGACCAACGACCTGCGCCGCTCCGCCAAGGCCATCAATTTCGGCCTTATCTATGGCATGTCGTCATTTGGCCTGGCAAAACAACTGGGTTTGTCGCGCAGCGAGGCACAATCCTATATCGACCTGTATTTTGCCCGTTATCCGGGTGTGAAACTGTACATGGACAACATCCGCGAGCAGGCGCGGGAACAAGGCTTTGTGGAAACCTTGTTCGGCAGGCGCTTGTACCTGCCGGAAATCAAGTCCAAGAACGCGGCAATCCGCCAATACGCCGAACGCACCGCCATCAACGCACCGATGCAAGGCACCGCCGCCGATATCATCAAACGCGCCATGATCGCCACCGACCAATGGTTAATAGCCGATAACGCCGATGCCCTTATGATTATGCAAGTGCATGACGAACTGGTTTTTGAGATCGCCGAAGACAAAATAACCGAATATTCAACAACCATCCGATCGCTCATGTGCAATGCCGCCGAACTCACCGTTCCATTGATTGTTGATATTGGTGTGGGAAATAACTGGGATGAGGCACATTAAATTTTTGGGAAATTTTTATGAATCGGCTTGGAACTTTTTTCCGGCATCCTCAGTCACATTAATGAACGTCCGCAACAGACGTTTAATCAGCCTCCTTTCCCCTTGTTTATAGGCTGATTCGTTCTTGGAGTCCCAAAGCCTACCTCTTCAGGCTTTGGGACTTTCTTTTTTCAGGCCAAAATCCTTTTTTAGCTCAGCCATAGCGTATTCCCCATCGCGAGTGGAAGTCGTTATCCGGTTTACAAGCCGTGTTGGCTTTCATCGATCCCAAGTATATGCGGGGCCATTCAATTTAGAAATGGATCATGAATCGCATCTCCCGACAGGGTTGTAATCATTTCTTCACAATCATCCTTTAACATGCTTGTAATAAACCAACGATGAAAATCTAATATGCCTTTAAAGATTGCTTTTATCACCGATGCTTGGCATCCACAAATTAATGGGGTTGTGACAACCATTGATAATACCTGCAAAACGCTCCGTGAGCAGGGCAATGAACTGTTAATGATAACGCCCGATCAATTTAACACGATTCCATGCCCTAGTTATCCATCGATCAAATTAGCCGTCTTTTGCTATCCCAAGGTTCAAAAATTACTGGACAATTTTTCGCC